>NZ_DASWTD010000245.1:0-3810 GCF_036402335.1 Sphingopyxis sp.
ACACCGGACGGCCATAGCAGGCTTGAGCTATCCCGATTTTTGCGGCCGTCTGTCGTTGCCGATCACCGAAACGCCCCGGTCAACGCCCTGGGCTATCTTCGCACGATGTTCGCCGTAGACGACATCGACGACGCTCTGGAACGGGTTCGCGCGCGCGGCGCGGAGCTCGTAGGCGAGGTCGTCGACTATCAGGACATATACCGGCTCTGCTACATCCGTGGACCCGAAGGGATTCTCGTCGGGCTTGCCGAGGAGCTGGGTTGAGCGTTTCTCGGCTACCGGCCTTTTGGTGCACAGGCGTCCATGTGCTAGCCTTGGGCAAATACATCGGAGTCGCAGCGATGGGAAGCAATGCCGACCATGACCTTTGGGGTCAGGTGCTCGCACTCGAAACCCGATATGGCGACCGCGCGCCGGCAATCATTGCCGATAGGATTCAGGCGCTTCGTGCCCGCGGAGAAGACCAGGAAGCCGAATTCTGGTCGCAGGTTACGGACTGTCTGCACGATCTTCATTCAATCCGTTACTTCGGCGGGCGACGAGCGGCCGACCCGTCGTCACCCGCATCGACTGGTCCCGCTGCGACGGGGACGACGGCGGCGCGGTCCTGACGTCCGTCTCAAGACCCGGCAAGCCGGGCCCACGCGGCCGCACGCTCCGGTGGTTGTGCAATCCTGACCGCAGCGCCGGACTACTCATGGCTTGTCGAGCGAACTGCCAATGACCAAATAACCGTCGGCAACCGGAAAGAGGTCATATTTGTCGAAAATCGTGAATGGTGCCAGCCTGCAACCGCGCTCGGGCAACGCACCGAAAAAGATCGTCTTGCTGTTGCACGGCTTTGGATCGAGCGGCACCGACATGATTTCGCTCGCGCCCCAGTGGCAGGAGGCGCTTCCCGACACGCTGTTCCTCGCGCCGCACGCGCCGCAGCGTTGCGGCATGATGGGCGCAGGCTATCAATGGTGGGGCCTGTCGGGATTTGCACCCTCGGCACTGACCGCCGGCGCGGCATCGGCTGCACCCGCGATCGACGCCTTCATCGACCGCAAGCTTGCCCAATATGACCTGACCGAAGCCGATCTGGCGCTCGTCGGCTTCAGCCAGGGCACGATGATGGCGCTTCATGTCGGTCTGCGTCGGCCGCGCGCCGTCGCCGCGATCGTCGGTTACTCGGGCATGCTCGCCGGAACGCTCGGCCTTGCCCATGACGCCTCCCCAAAGCCGCCGGTGCTGTTGGTGCACGGAACGGCCGATCCGGTCGTACCGATTGCCGCGCTCCACATGTCCGAAAGCGAACTCAAGCGCCTTGGCGTCGATGTCACGACGCACATTTCCTATGGCGTGGGCCACAGCGTCGATCCGGTCGGATTGCGGCTCGGCCGTGATTTCATCGCCGAGGCCTTCGCCCGATCGTCGTGACGGCTATGCGCCTTCAGCCCCGGTCGGGGCTCGGCGGCGCATCCCCGAAAGCTATGCTCACGCGAGCAGGCGCCTGAGGAAGTAAATCCGGAACAGGTCGAGCAGCGCTTCCGCCGTCTCGTTATCGTTGGCGCACGCCACGACCTGGAGCCCGCCATCCGCCGCGCCGGAATATTCGAACGGGTGGAGCCCCGTCAGCCGCAGCCGTGCCGGATCGAGCCCGTCGCGGCGCAGGGCGGCATGCGCGGCATCGTCGATCGACAATCCGACCCAGATGCCCGCGCTGCGTGCCGCGATCTGCTGAATATCGCCATGCTCGCCCGCGATCAGAAGCTCTGCCCTGCCGTCCATTCGATCCCCTTGGTCCGCGCCCTCGTCACGGTCGAAAACCTGCCGCGGACCGCCCCGTCCGCGAATCCGGAGACCGCGCGCTCACGCCTTGCTCCGATCCCCTGGCGCTGGCCATGCCAATTTCGATGAAGCGTTCAGCAAAAATTCTTTAGCCGCGCTTCGTGCCTGTCGCCGCCGGGACCATTCCGGTGCCCGAGGCGACGCGGTCCCCGCGTCCAAAAAGCGCCGTTCTTTCCGTCCTCCGCATGCGCTGCGGCCCTTTGCGTGCGGGCCGTTTCCTTAGGCCCGGCCTGTTCCTGCTCACGCTCCAGGGATTCTCCGGCGAGACCTACGTCTCGCCGAGCCTTGTGGCACTCGAGTTCGGACCGCGCCGCCTCGACCGCATCGCTCATTCCATCCAAATCGGCGATTCACGACCGATACGGACTGGATTGAAGACGGCCCGTTTTTCGGATTCGGGCATTCGATTGCCGTGCCCGGAACCGCCTTGCCGGGACCCGCCACAGCTTGCCCAAAACCAGATCAAGCGCATCATTTTGTGAATCGAACAAGCGTTAGACCGTCAGAAATGTGGGGGTGAGTGTGGGGGTAAGGAACTCTCATTAAAAGAAAAAATAAATTAAATCAATGGGTTAATATATAGGTTCGATACAAGCCCTGCCACCATATTCTCCCAAGCGATTGAGAGCGCACCGTCCGCGGATCTTCCGCAGGACGGCACGACGAAGTCGAAGCGTGTCAGCGTTCGAGACGGGGGAATATCTCCGTTGCGATGAAGCGGCTCATCGCGCAGAAGCGTCAGCTCTCCGGTCGTCCATGGCCCTCCGCGTTGCCGCGCTCAGGTGTCCCGAAGGACCAGTTGCGTCGGCAGCATGACCGATCGCGGCACACGGCCGTCCAGCATTTGCATGAGCTTTTCGACCAGAATGGCTCCGGCAACGCTGGTTTGCTGCGCGATCGTCGAGATGGCGGGGGTGAAATGCGCGGCGGGCGGGATATCATTGTAGCCGACGAGCGAATAGTCCCGCGGAGTGATATGGCCTTCCTTGCCGAAGGCGTCGATGACGGCCATCGCGGCGGTATCGGAGAAAGTGAAGACGGCATCGGGCTTGGGGTTCCGGGCTTTCAAATACGCGCCAGCCTGTCCGTGGATCGCCGAAAACGCCATCGAGTCGATCGGCAAAATGCCGATCTCGATATCTGTTGCGCCAGCGGCCGCGGCGCGCAGGCCCTCGAAGCGCATACGGATTTCGGTATGCTGGGCATCGCCGATAAACAGCCACCGTTTGCGGCCGAGCGCGAGGAACCGTTCGCCCGCGAGTTTGCCACCAAGGAAATTGTCGCTCCCGACCGCGCAATAGCCGCTGGCATCGTCGACGGCACCCCAAACTACCATGGGAATCTGTTTGCGGGCGACCTTGCGCAAAAGCGCGTCGCGCGTGCCCTGCCCGAGCACGATGAACCCGTCCGCTCCGCGCGAGCGGTACAGGTCGACGAAGCCATCGACCGTGTCGAGGCCCGAAGGGGACAGCAGCAAGTCGAGCTGGCGCACCGAAAGTGCCTCTGAAATGCCGGCGAGAAGTTCGAAGATGAACGGGTCGCCGATCGCACCTTGCCGATGCGACCCGAAGTCGAGCGCCACCGCGATGGCACCCGCTCTCTCGTGCCGCAGCTTCTGGGCGTTGCGGTTGAGCGCATAGCCCTGTTCGCGCGCGACGGCGAGCACGCGCTCGCGCGTCGCGGCGCTGACCAGCGGGCTGCCGCTCAGGACGCGCGATACCGTCGGTTTGGAAACATTGGCGATGCGGGCGACGTCTTCCATCGTCGGGCGCCCCGCCGCCAATGTTGCAGTTGTTTCATTATTTTTGACCGCCATGGGCGGTTCATATGGCAGCCCGAGGTCGCATGCAATCGCCAGTTTTGGGCTGCAATGAAACTTGTTGTTGAAATGCATTTCATAAATGGATATCCGATTCGCCATGATGGGCGGACAGCCCACGAAGGGAGGATGACTATGGCAGGCCGTCGCAAATATCT
>NZ_DASWTD010000246.1:0-3791 GCF_036402335.1 Sphingopyxis sp.
ACCCAGATCGATGCGAAGGCTGGAAAGAAGTAGGCCTTGCCCGTTACGCCATTGTCGCCGGTGAACAGAAAGCAAAGGCCCGTCGCACCGCCCGGCCCCGCGCAACGCGTCGGCTTGGACAGTTCGTCGATGAAGACCGGCGCCCCTCCGGGCGAAACACAGCCGACATAGTTGGCGGCGGCCGAAAAGCCCGCGGGGATGCCGGCAGCTTGTGCCTGTACCTGCGGCCGCGGCTGCAGCGCGCGCGGGGCGCTGCCTTCGCCGGGTTTCAAACCTTTGCGTCCGAACATGCCAAACTCCTTCGAGAACGGCGTTGCTGTACCGCAAAAGCGTTAAGTTCCGTCCACCATGCCATCCGCGCCGTGACGCCTCGGCATGGCTCGCGACCTGCGAAAGCAAAACGCCCGCGGAAATCCGCGGGCGCTCTGTATCTGGCGATGCTGAAGGCCTCAGCCCTTGGCGACGCCAGCGATGGCCTGGTCGACCAGCGCCTTGTCGGCGTTGGCGTCATGCTTGTCGGCGATCAGCTTCGCCGCGGCTTCGGTCGCCGCCTTGGCGGCAGCGGTGCGGACTTCGGCGAGCGCGCCGGCTTCGGCCGCGGCGATGCGGTCTTCGGCCATCTGCTTGCGGCGGGCGATCAGCGCGGTGGCGTCGGCCTTGGCCTTGGCGACGAGCGCCTCGGCCTCCGCGTCGGCGCGGGCCCGCATCTCGTCGGCTTCCTTCGCGGCGTCAGCGAGCCTGGCTTCATACTCGGCCTTCAGCGATTCGGCATCGAGGCGCAGTTGTTCGGCTTCGTTCAGCTGTTTCGAAATCTCGGCAATCTTGTTGTCGAGCATGCCCGCGACCATCGCCGGCACCTTCTTCCACAGCAGGATGGCGATGAAAATCGCCATTGCGATCGAAACCCAGACGGTTGCGTCGATGATACCGAACGATGCCGGCTCGACATGCACTTCGCCCGTCGCTTCGGACAGGATGGTCAGGAAATTAGCCATGGAGCACCGCCTTCACCGCTGCCTTGGCGTCCGCCGCAGCGACTTTCACACCCGAAAGCTTGGCGACGAGCTCGCCCGCAGCTTCGGCCGCGACCGATTCGATTTCGGCCATCGCCGAAGTGCGCGCGGCACTGACGTCGGCCTCCGCCGCCGACAGCTTGTCGGCGAGTTCGGAATCGACCTTGGCAAGACGCTTTTCGGCGTCCTTCGCGGCCTTGTCTTTCGCGTCCGTCACCGCTTTCTGCGCAGCGGCGCGGCTTGCGTCGCTTTGCTGGCGATAGCTTTCTTCCAGCGCATCGGCGGCGGCATGCGCCGCCTTGGCCGCGGCCAGATCGTCGGCTACCTTGCGGTCGCGCGCGTCCACCGTCGCCTCGATCTTCGGCAGCATGCCGCGGCCGATGACAAAAAAGACGAAGCCAAAGGTCAACAGCACCCAGAAAATCTGCGATGCGGCGTACCAGCTTTCAGCGAACTGGCTGATTTGAGGCATGGATTTACTCGACCGACAAAAGAAAAGCAGTCACGGGGCCCGCTCGTGGCGAGCCGGCCCCGCAAGCGAAATCAGGCTGCCTTGAGGTACAGCAGGATCGCGATCAGGAACGACAGCAGGCCGAGAAGTTCGGCAGCCGCGAAGCCGATGAACAGGCGGCCCTGCTGGCCGTCGGCAGCCGCCGGGTTACGCAGCGCGCTTTCGAGGAAGCTACCGAACACGTTGCCCACACCGATGGCGGCCATACCGGCACCGATAGCGGCCAGACCGGCGCCGATGAGCGAAGCAGCTTGAACGTCCATTTTATACTCCTTGGGAAAAACGTTGATTATACAGTTGAAATATCAGTGCAGATTGATCGCGTCGTTCAGATAGAGCGACGTGAGCAGCGCGAAAACATACGCCTGGATCCCGGCGACCAGCAGCTCGAGTCCGCTGATCCCGACCATCAGCGCCATGCTGGGGATGCCGACGCCCAGCCCGACCGCGGGGCCGGCGGCGATCCCGTCGATGATGAACGAGGCGAACACTTTCATCAGCACGTGGCCTGCGGTCATCGCGACGAACAGTCGGAGAGCAAGGCTGAACGGGCGGACGAGGAACGATACCAGCTCGATCGCGGGGATCAGCCACAGCAGCCACCAGGGCGTGCCGTGCGGGACGAACAGCGAGAAGAAATGCAGGCCGTGGCGCCAGAAACCAACGATCAGGACGATCGAGAAGCTCAGGATCGCAAGGAAACCGGTGATCGCGAAGTGGCTTGTCACGGTGAAGGGATGCAGGCCGAACAGACCGAACGGCATCAGGCCGATCACGTTGAGCATCAGGATGAACATGAAGAGCGAGAAGACATACGGCGTATATTTCCGGCCTTCGGGGCCGATATTCGCATTCATCATGCCCGAAATGAAGCCGGTGAAGCCTTCGACCGCGACCTGCCAGCGACCGGGGACGAGCTGGCGCTTCATCCCGCCGATCATGAAGACCCACAGCAAGAGGCCGGCGATCACCATCCACATCGCGCTGGTGGTAAAGGCAACCTCATGATTGCCGACATGGAACATGTCGAACATCTTCTGCACCTCGAACTGGTGCATCGGGTCCACTTTGCCTTGATCCGCCACGCGATACCTCGCCTAAATTAATATCATTCCGGTTTTGACGGCCGGACGTTCGCAATTCGAAATATGTTCCTGAAGGCGACGACTATTCCGAGGAACAGCACCACCAACAGACCCCAGGGTGCCGTGCCGGCGAAATGGTCGATCGTCCAACCGACCAGCGCGCCGCCACCGATCCCGCCCAGCAGTTCGGCCAGAACGCGGTTACCGAGCTTGTAATTGGCATCGGTCTCCGGTCCGGCGTTCACTGCGGTCCGTTTCGCTTCTGCGGCTTCGGCCCGGTCCAATCGCTCTTCGAGCGAGACCAGGCGCGAATCCTCCGAAGCTGGTTCCGGATCGCTGCCGTTCCCCGTCATTTGCGCCATCCTCCTGAAACAGAGCCGATATTCATCGATTCCGCCTGCGAAAAAAGGCCCGAAAACTCGGGGGACCCCTAAGGCGCGGTCCGTTTAGGAACGACGCCCGATTAAGTCAATGCTTGTGCGCAGGTGCACAAAAATGGCGCGGCCATCGCACGCAAAAATGCCGCCGCGTTTAGGGGCGCGGCGGCATCTGAGGACCCGCGGGTCCCGGTATGCGCTTAATTCGGTTACGGGCAGCGCGCGTCACGCTCGGGCGCGCCGCCGTCGCGGGTTTTCCAGGCGCCGCCCGGCGTCTGATATTTCTCGCCGACCTTGGTCTTGGCGATCAGGTTGCAGCCGCTGGTAAAGGCGAATTGCTCGACCGTGCTGCCGGTCGACTGCGCGCTTGCGGTATAGGCCGCCTTGCGCTTGATATTGAGGTCCTGCACCAGCGCGCGGATCGCCGGTGTCGGCGTCGTTGCAAAGCCCAGATAACCATCGGGCTGCTCGCCGATCTGGCCTGCGGCGCGTGCTGCGGCATAGGCGGGGTCGCGCTGCGCCATCGCCGACGGCACCGCAAGCGCAACCGCAGCGGTTGCCGCAATCGCAGCAAGGGCCAGTCCGGTCGGTTTCCACATCTTCATAACCATCTTGTCGTTCCCCATCAGAATATCTCGCTATTCTGCTCGATGAGCTTCTTGGCATCGCCATCCAGCCTGTACACCACTTCCTGCCGGATGTTGATGTTCAGATTGATCTCGATCGGCTTGTCGGGCGTGTCGATCTGGACGCAGCCCGCAAGGGCTCCCATTCCCGTCATCACCGCCAGACAGCGACCGCCTAT
>NZ_DASWTD010000247.1:0-13679 GCF_036402335.1 Sphingopyxis sp.
ATCTTGTGCCCCGGCGAAGGCCGGGGCCCAGAGCGTTAAAGCGCGGGCGTTTGTTTGGTGCGCTCTGGACCCCGGCCTTCGCCGGGATACACCTCTCTCTCGGCGGCAACCGGTCGAAAGCCGTCGCGCTCGGCACAAACCGGGGTCCGGAGCATCAAGCCCCGACCCCCGGCCTGTAGCGCTACGCAGCCTCAGGTATTCGCGCCGCCATCGACGGTCAGGATGGTGCCGGTGATCTGCCTTGCCGCCGGGCTCGCCAGAAAGGCGACGGCGGCAGCGACATCCTCGGCCTCGCCATAGCGGCCGAGCGGGATCAGCGCGCGCTGGAATTCGGCAAAATCGCCGCTCGCCGGGTTCATATCGGTGTTGGTCGACCCCGGCTGGACCAGATTCACGGTGATGTCGCGCGGCCCGACTTCGCGCGCGAGCCCCATGTTGAAGGCGTGCAGCGCCGACTTGGTGGCGAAATAGACCGTCGCGCCATCGCCGACGATGCGTTCGGCGCCGACCGAGCCGATCGTGATGATGCGGCCGCCCGCGCCCAGATGCGGGATCGCCGCCTGCGACGTCAGGATCGGCCCGCGCACGTTGACACCGAGCAGCGCGTCGATGTCCTCGACACTGATGTCGGCGATCGTGCCATAGCGCGCGATCCCCGCATTATTGACGAGGATGTCGAGCCCGCCGAGCGCCGCCACCGCCTCGTCGACCGAGCGCTTCACCGCGGCCGGGTCGGCGCTGTCGGCCTGGATCGCGAACCCGCGACGCCCTTTGGCTTTGACGGCCGCAACCACCTCGGCCGCGCGATCGGCCGAATGTTCGTAAGTGATGGCGACATCGGCACCCTTTTCCGCCAGCGCCAGCGCAATCCCCGCACCGATGCCGCGCGACGCGCCCGTCACCAGCGCGCGTTTTCCAGTCAATTCCGTCATGGTCACACCTTTCTATAATGATCGATACATAATTAGCTAGGAACGTTGCAATCGCGTGTCAATGGATTATGTAACGATCGATGCAAAATTCGGATCGACTCTCGAAACCCGGCGAAAACGCGCCGCGCGGACGCGGGCGCCCGCGCGCGTTCGACCGCGACGCCGCGCTCGATCGCGCGACGCGCCTGTTCTGGGTCAAAGGCTATGAAGCAACGTCAATCGCGGACCTGACGGCGGCAATGGGGATCGGCGCCCCCAGCCTTTATGCCGCCTTCGGCTCGAAGGAAGCGCTCTATGAGGCGGCGCTGCGCCACTATGCCGACACCCACGAACATTTTGTGTGGGGCGGCTATTTCGCCGCGCCAACCGCGCGCGCGGCCGTCCGCGCGCTGCTGACCGATTCGGCGTCCGCCCTCACCGGCTGCCTCGCCGACATGCCGCGCGGGTGCATGGTCGCGCTATCGAACGTCGGTGGCGAGGAGCATCAGGATTTGCGCGAACGCGTCCGCGGCGCGCGCGCGGTTACGCTCGAACGGCTGACCGAACGCTTCGATCGCGCCGTGGCGGAGGGCGAACTGCCCGCGGGAACCGACCTCCATGCGCTCGCCCGCTTCGTGCAGACGATCCAGACCGGCATGTCGATCCTCGCGCGCGACGGCGCCGGCCGCGAGGAGCTCGAAGCGGTGGCGGAGCTTGCCATGGCGGGTTGGGACGCACGCCTTGCGGGTACCCCCGCATCGGATTAATCCCGCGTCCATGAGTGACGAGAAAATCTTCATCAGCGCGAACGACCTGCTCGCCGACTCCTTCCGCCTCGGCATGCAGGTGCTGGACAGCGGTTTCAGGCCGACGCACCTCGTCGGCATCTGGCGCGGCGGCGCGCCGGTCGGGATCGCGGTGCAGGAGCTGCTCGACTATCACGGCCAGCACTGCGACCATATCGCGATCCGCACGTCCTCCTACCACGGCATCGACAAGCAGGACGCGCACGTCAAGGTCTTCGCCCTCGGTTATCTCATCGACACGCTGAACCCCGAAGACCGGCTGCTGATCATCGACGACGTGTTCGACAGCGGCCGCAGCATCCGCGCCTTCATCGCCGAACTGAAAGCGC
Organism: Sphingopyxis sp.; assembly: GCF_036402335.1. Taxonomy (GTDB): domain Bacteria; phylum Pseudomonadota; class Alphaproteobacteria; order Sphingomonadales; family Sphingomonadaceae; genus Sphingopyxis. The sequence goes on from NZ_DASWTD010000247.1 coordinate 2,047, forward strand.
GCTGCCGCCACAATATGCCGCGCGACATCCGCATCGCGACCGTCTGGTTCAAGCCCGGGCGTAACGTCACCGACCTCCGCCCCGATTTCTTCGTCCACGAAACCGACCAGTGGCTGATCTTTCCGCACGAGGTCGACGGGCTGACGATCGACGAGATCCGCCAACACAAGCCCGAGGCGGCGATCATCCTGCGCGAGGAGGGCAAGTCCGATGCCTGATGGCTTTGCATCGTCCGCCGAACGCGCCGCGTTCATCGCCGCGCTGCCCAAGGCCGAGCTTCATCTCCATATCGAAGGCTCGCTCGAACCCGAGCTGATGTTCGCCCTCGCGCAGCGTAACAATGTCGCCATCCCCTTCGCATCGGTCGAGGAAGTGCGCGCCGCCTACGCCTTCTCGAACCTGCAGGATTTCCTCGACATCTATTATCAGGGGATGGGCGTCCTCCACAGCGAGCAGGACTTCTATGACCTGACCGCCGCCTATCTCGCGCGCGCCAACGCCGACGCGGTCCGCCACGCCGAAATCTTCTTCGATCCGCAGGGCCATACCGAGCGCGGTATCACCTTCGAAACGGTGATCACCGGCATCACCCGCGCGCTGGGCGATGCCGAGGCAAGCTATGGCATGACCTCGAAACTCATCATGTGCTTCCTCCGCCATTTGAGCGAAGCCGAAGCCGAAGCGACGCTCGACGAAGCCTTGCCCTTCCTCGACCGCATCGACGGCGTCGGCCTCGATTCCTCCGAGGTCGGCCATCCACCGTCGAAGTTCGAACGCGTCTTCGCACGCGCCAGAGGCCTCGGCCTGAAAGTCGTCGCCCACGCCGGCGAAGAGGGCCCGCCCGCTTATGTCCACGAGGCGCTCGACCTCCTGAAAGTCGACCGCATCGACCATGGCAACCGCAGCCTCGAAGACCCCGCGCTCGTCGCGCGCCTCGCGGCCGAGGGCATGACGCTCACCGTCTGCCCGCTTTCGAACCTGAAGCTCTGCGTCGTGGGCGACATTGCCGATCATCCGCTGCGGACAATGCTGCGCGCCGGGCTCCGCGCGACGGTGAACAGCGACGATCCCAGCTATTTCGGCGGCTATGTGAATGCCAATTATCAGGCCGTTGCCGACGCGCTCGACCTGTCGAAGGCCGACCTTGTCACGCTCGCACGCAACAGCTTCACCGGCTCGTTCCTCGATGACGCCGGCAAGGCGAAACACCTCGCCGCGATCGACGCCTACGCCTGACGCGCCGATCAGGCGGCGAGCAGCACGCCGTGATAGGCGCGATCCTCGAACGCCAGCCCCGCGCCCATCGCGACGCAGATCAGCGCATCCTCGGCGACCTGGACGTGCAGTCCGGTCGCCTGCGCGATCGCGACGTCCATCCGCCGCAGCAGCGCGCCGCCGCCAGTCAGCGTGATGCCATAATCGATAATGTCGGCCGACAATTCGGGGGGCGTCTGCTCGAGCGCCGCGCGCACCGCCGCGACGATCTGCCCGACGGGCTCGGCCAGCGCCTCGGCGACTTCGGCCTCCGAAACGCGGACTTCGGACGGCCGCCCGTTCACCAGATCGCGTCCCTTGACCCCCATCACGATCCCCTCGCCGTCGGGCGGGGTCGCGCAGCCGATCGCGAGCTTGACGCGCTCGGCGGTCATTTCGCCGACCATCAGATTATGCTTGCGACGGATATAGGAGGAAATCATGTCGTCCATCTTGTCGCCGCCGACGCGCACCGAATTGCTGTAGGCAATCCCGCCGAGCGACAGGATCGCGACCTCGGTCGTTCCGCCGCCGATGTCGACGACCATCGCCCCCAACGGCTGCGTCACCTGCAATCCGGCACCGATCGCCGCCGCCAGCGATTCCTCGATCAGCTGGACCGACACCGCGCCCGCATTCGACGCGGCGTCGCGGATCGCGCGGCGTTCGACCATCGTCGAACCCGAGGGCACGCAGATCACGACATTGCTGCGCTGGCGCAGGCGGCTCGGCCCGCCCAGCGCCTTGTCGATGAAATGTTTGATCATCTGCTCGGCGACGTCGATATCGGCAATCACGCCATCGCGCAGCGGGCGGATCGCCTGGATGTTGCTCGGCGTCTTGCCCATCATCGGCTTGGCTTCGTTACCCACGACCTTGACGCGCCGCACGCCATCGCGCGTCTCGAGTGCGACGACCGAAGGTTCGTTGAGCACGATGCCCTTGTCGCGGACATAAACGACGGTGTTCACGGTTCCCAGGTCGATGGCCATGTCGTGGGCGGCCGAAGCGAACCGATTAAAGAATTTCATATTGGGCGAGAGCTTTCGGTCAGGGGGATCGGAGGGCGCGCACGCGGGTCGAACGCGCGCAACGTCCGTGGCCTTCCGCTTGTGATCAACCCCCGAAGGCGTCAACCGCCGCAGGTCCCAACCGTTGGTTTCTCAGGTCCGGACGAAAAAGCGGCACCGGCTGGCGCCATTCCGGCACGGCTCGCCGACATGTCGCGCGCGATTCGGCTGCCTATTCGGAGGCGGGAACGACGAACTTCAGACCCTGGAGGCGGACGATCCGGTCGCCGGCGCAGACCGGCGCCGCGATCAGCCGCATCCACCGCCGCGCCGCCAATGCGGGCCGGATTTCGACGTCGAGCGTGAAACCGCGCCGGTGCTTGATCGCATAGGCGCGCAATTTTTCCATCGCCGCGCGCGACTCCTCGCCATAGAGCGCCACAGCTTCGTCGCGCGTCACCGCGGCGCCGCGCGGAATGCCAAAGATGTCATAGACCTCGTCCGACCAGCTCAAACGATTGTCGGACAGATCGCATTCCCAGTGACCCGGCCGCGCCAGCCCCTGTTTTTCCACGATAACGGCGGCTTCGGGACCCCAGTCGGGCGTGTCATATTCGAGGATTTGTCCGAGCGCGAAATGGCGCTCGCGCTCATAGAGCGCCCAGCTGTGGTGGACGGGCAAGGGATGGGTCGGCTTCAACGTGCTGGTCTTCCGTTGTGTCATCCGAAGGATAAGCGATCGGCGCTTAACAAGTGATGATCCGGATTTACAACCCGCTGGCGGCTATTTCTTTTCCGTCGCGGCGCGCGCCAGCGCAATCCCTGCCAGATTCTGCGTGCGCTTGACGTGGCGGACGCGCGGCCCCGGTCCGTCGCCGGCGAGTTCGCGGAAGGCCGCGAGATGCCGCGCCGCGCTGCCGCGCGCCGGTACCACCCCGTTCGCCTGGCGTATGACCGCCGCCGCGTCGCCGAGCAGCACGAAATCGGCCAGCCCGCGCGCACGCGCCAGCCGCAGCGCCGCGATCAGCGCCAGCCATTCGGCATCCATGCTGCTGCCCGTGCCCGCGTCATGATCGATCGCGGCCACGCCGCCCGCCACGACCGCGATTTCCATCGCGCCCGGATTGGGCCGGCATCCGCCATCGAAATAGATTTTGGTGCGGCGCGCCGTCATCGGGCCAGTCTAGGGCCAGAACCCATTAATTGCACGATCATGCGATTAATGGGTCCTGGCCTTGGCCCGTCAGAACTTCCCGCGCACCGAAAAGGAGAAGATCGGACCGATCAGCCGGTCGCGTTCCTCGATAAAGCTGATCGGGCTTTCGCCGCGCACCCCGGTGTAGACGGTGCGGTCGCGCTTCGAGCGCGCGTTGAGGATGTTGTTGATTTGCGCCCGCACGGTCAGCCCCATCACATTCTTGTGCTCGACGAACACCGACGCCCACACTGGGCCTTCCCACAGCTTGTCGGTCTGGTTGCGGCGATAATTGGGCTGGTAGTGCGAATATTCGGCGTTGCCGCCCCACGCCCAGTTGCTACCCGCGATATCGTGGCGGAGCCCGAGGCTGACAAATGTGTCGTTGAGGCCGCTATATTCCCGTTTTTCGCCCGTGAACGGGTCGCGCAGCGACGTTTTCTGGAACAGCACCCGGGTATCGAGCTTGACGCCCTTCAGCCCCGCGGGATCGAGATTGATCGTCGACGTCCAGTCGATCGCATCCACTTTGGCCTTCGCGATGTTGCCGACCGCTTCGCCATCCTCGCCCATCGGGATCACATCGACCCGGTCCTCGACATCGCGATGGATCAGAAGCAGCTTGGTCGAGCCCCACGCGCCGAACTTCTTGTTGATTTCGGCTTCATAGGTCCAGTCCTGCTGCGGGCGCAGCTCGTTATTGCTCTCGTTCTGGTTGCCGTCATTGAGAAAGGCGCGTGCAAGGAAGTCGTAGAAGGAGAGTTGCAGCACCCGCCGCCGCACCTTTACCGACACGTCGAAGTCGGCCGACGGCGTCCACGCGAGCGAGATCGATCCCTTGGGCCGGAAAAAGGTCCGCCTCAGGCCGTCGATCCCCGTCTGGGTAATTGTCGAATGCTCGGCGCCCGCGACGATCTGGAAGTTGAGCTTGTCGGTGAGCTTGCGGCCAAAGCTCAGCAACCCTTCGTAGCGATCCTCGCTGACCCCGCCGGTGCCGCCCTCGAACGGCTGGTCCACGAACACGCCATCCTCATCCAGCACTGCGATCGACGCGACATTGCCCAGCGTGTTGAACGCCCCTTCGCCCGACAGCTGCCAGTCGCCGCCGAACATCTTCCACTGATATTCGCCGCGCGCGATCGTCTCGCCGATGTCGCCGGTCTGCGCGAAACGATCGCCCGTCGCCGGGGTCCCGTCATCGGGAGTCGTGACGATTTCTTGGCGATAGGGCTCGTGGCTGAAGCGGCGAAGCCCGATCAGCTTCAGCTTGCCCGGCCCGAGGCCGAACTGGTAGTCGCCGCTGAATTCGTAATTCCAGCTGTCGGCATTTTCGCGCACGGTGCGGAGGCGATCCGAAAGCCCGGGGCCCGTCCGCGTGCCATCCTCATAATAGCGATCATATTTGCGCTGATAATGGCCGCCAAGGCTCACCACCGTGTCGCCCGCCGGATCCCAGGTAATCCGCCCCGACAGTTTCGGCGTGTCGAAATGCGTGTTCCAGATATCGTTGCGACGCTCGGTGATATGGCCCGTTTCGTCATAAATCAGCGTCGGCCCGCCCGCGCCGCTGCGTGCCGAATCATCGTTGCTCAGCGCCACCTCATATTCGATATCGCCCGTTCGCCCGCGCACCGACACATCGGCGCGCGTCAACAGCGGATCGGTATAATGCGCGCGAAACTCGGGCCTCCACGAAAATTGCCCCGAAAAGCCGTCGGCGCGATAGACGATATTGGCGACCTGTCCCGACAATCCGGGGATATCGAGCGTCGCTCCGTCGACGATCTCGATCCGCTCGACATTGCCCGCGGGGATGCGTGACAATTGGGTGTACATGTCGTCGGCCTTGTTCGACGGCCGCTCGCCGTTGAACAGCACATTGCCCGTCGCCTGGCCCAGCCCGCGCAATTCCTCATTGTCGCGGATCTGGAAACCGGGAACCTGGTTCAGCATGTCATAGGCGTTCTTGGGCGCGTAGCGCGCGAAGTCGGCGGGGGCATAGACCTGCCGCGCCGCGCTGCTCACCGCGCCCGCCGGCGCTTCGGTCGGCGCGGGCGGCGACGTATCACCCGACGCCGGCACCTCCTGCGCGGCGGCGGGCGACAGGGAAAGGACCGCGGATAGCGCGGCCAGGCTGGTAACAAGGCTGACCGGGCGCATCAATTTGCCGTCCCCCCGGCCGCGCGGTTCATCGCCTGCGCATAGTCTCCCGTCACCCCCGTCGCCTTCATTCCGACGACCGCGTCGGCGCTGAGCTTTCGATATCCCGCCGCCGCAAGCCCCCGGACATAGGCGCCGTCGACGCCCAGCGCCTTGCACGCGATCGCATCTTCAATATCGGTCAGGACCAGCGCCTCGGATTTCAGGTCGCGAACATATTCGGGCCGCACGTCGAGCGCCGCCGCCGCGATCAGATCGTCGGCGTCCTTCGGCCGCACGCCTTCGCGGGTCAGCCCGTCGGCCAGCCCGATCGTCGCGTCGACAAGCAGCATCGCAAGCAGGGTCGACCGCTGGTCGGGCGACAGCCCGCGTTCGTCCAGCGCGCGCTCGAACGCCGGATCGGAGGTGAAGCGGCACGCACCCTTCCCCTCGAACGCGCCGGTCAGGGTACCGCTGCACGCCAGCGTCCCCGCCTCGTGCGTCACGGTAAAGCTGACCGGCCCCGGCGTCTTCCGCCCGAGCGCGGCCTCGGCCGCGGCAAAATGGGGGCGCGAACCATCGAATGTCTGGTCGCTGTTCGAGTTCCTGTGCTGGATGCGCACGCGCGGCGCGCCCTTCTTTCCGCCCGCGGACTCGGCGATCCAGCTGATGTCGTTCAGGACCAGCGGGTCGGCAGCGGCGGTCGGCGCCGAGCAGGCGAGGGTCGACAGCAGCGCGGCGGCGCCAGCAAGATACAGGGCTTTCATGGGTGCACTCCTCCTCCGTGCGCCGGGCGAGCGTCATCGCTCGCCGCCGCAGCGGCAATTTCTGGATCAGGTTTCGGTTAATCGTCGGTCGGTACGGACGAGTGTCCGGATATCAGTCGCGGGCGGGCGGCTCGGGGGGTTCAGGCGGCTGCGGCAATTCGACCCGCGCGACACGTCCGTCGGCGCTCCGCGCCTCGATCACGCCCGGCGCCATGCGAACGGTCGCGCCCTTTTCGCCCTTCGCGCCCTTCGCGCCCTTCGCGGCACCCCAGCCGCCCACGGCGCGCAGTTCGATCGCATCATCGGCGCTACGCATCCTGACGCCCGATTTCTGCATGTCGGTCACGAAATCGCGATCGACCCCCATCGCCTTCAGCGCGATCAGGTCGTCGACCCCCGCCCCGGGGAAAAGCGACTTCATGTCGCGGGCAAAGGCCGCATCGACGCCGACATGGCGCGCGCCGACCAGATCGTCGAAATCGGCGCCGGGAATGATGCTGCGCATCTGCCGGATATAGGCGGGGTCGATCCCGCTCGCCTTGGCCGAGATGATGTCGTCGGCGTCCATCGACCCGCCGCCCTGCTCACGCATCTGCGCGACATATTCGGGGGTCACGCCAACGGCGCGCATGCCCACCAGATCCTCGGGCGACAGGGTTTTGACCGGCGCCGCCGCGGCGGGTGCCGCACCGTTTTCGGTCGTCGTCGTGGTCGCCTGCGACGTCGTTACCTGCGACTGCGGCCTGGCGGCAGGCATGGCGATGGCGCGGACATCGGTCGCCGCCGCGGGCTTGACCGTGGCCGAGAAAGCCGCGAGCGGCGCCGTAACCCCCGCCACGATCACCAGGCTCATCAGGATCCAGCTCGCGCTGGCCGGCCCGCGCTTCAGGCTGCCGTCGAGAACGCGGGTGATCCGGCGCTTCAGGCTGCTCTTGCCCGGCGCGACGCCGTGCGCCGCGAGCAGCACCGCCTGATTGTCGTGACGCGCCGCGCCGACCAGCAGGGTCGCATAGTCGGGACCGTCGATGTCGGCCATCAGCACCGCGTCGTCGGCCGCTTCTTCGCGCAACTGGTGGCTTTCGCGCGCCAGCATCCACACCAGCGGATTGAACCAGAACAGCGCGCACGCGACCCGCGCCGCGAGCAGCTTCGCCCAGTCGAGCCGTGCGACATGCGCCAGTTCGTGCGCGATGATCGCCTCGGCCTCACCCGCCGCCGCGACCGCTTTCGGGCTCAGCACGATCGTCGGGCGCAGTACGCCCCAGCTGATCGGCGAGCGCAGCTCGCTGCTGACCAGCAGCGCGGTGCCATGTTTGAAACCCATGCGGCGCTGGGCTTCGGCGAGCGCCGAAAGCCACGACTGCTCGACGAGGACCTCGGCGCGTCCGCGCATCGCGAACAATCGCACGACCGCGAGCAGCATCACTCCGAACAGCAACGCAAGGGGGAGTGCATAGAGAAGGACGGCGATATCGGCGAGGGCCGGAAACATCGCCGGGGCCGTTCCCGCGGCCTCCGTCACGGCAGAGGTCGATGCCGCCGCAGCGGGCTCCGCGTCGATGGCCGGCGCCGCACGATGGGCGACCGCGTCCGTGGCGACCGCGGGCGGCGCCTCGGCCGCCCAGCTCGCGGGCAGCGGCTGCCACTGCGGCAAGGCAAGCGTCGCAACCGGCAGCGCGAGCAATGCCAGCAGCCCGACATGCGCGACAAGCGACCGCTCGCCCGCCGAACGTTTCCGCGCCAGGCGAAGCAGCCCCAGCGTCAGCCCGGTAACCACGGTCGACTTCCACGCCAGCCCGACCAGCGTCGCAGTGGTGATCATCATCTCGCTCATCACTGGCTCCTCCCTTCGCGCGCCTGTCCGATCAGCTTTTCCAGCTCGTCGAGTTCGGAATTACTCATCTCGTCCTGCATGCCGAGCAGCGCCGCGGCGGCGCTCGTCGCCGATCCGTTGAAAAAGACACGAACGACCTGACTCAAAGCCGACTTGCGCGCGGTCTTGTCCGACACGCTCGGCGCATAGACGAAGCCGCGTTCGGACTGCTCGCGTGCGACAAAGCCCTTGGCCTCGAGCCGCTTCAGCATCGCGCGGATCGCCGATCCCGACAATTCGTCGGACAGCGCTTCGCCGATCTCGGTCACCGTCGACGCACCGCGTTCGTACAATATGTCGACAATTTCGCGTTCCCGCGGGGGCAAACTGGACAGCATCGAATCACCTCATGCGCTACATTTGTAGCGTGCTACATTTGTAGCGTATGCTTGGCAAGCGGTTTGTTCGATTAAGACAGGCGCCGCCGGGGAGGTCGGCTTCAGGGTGGAGAGCTGCCGCTGCAACATTGTCCAAAGGTCAGTAAAGGTCAGCCCTGTGCGCCGTTTCATTTGACCCTGCCGGGTGCTGGAACCAGATGAAAGAGCCGGGATGAAGGCTGGCATGACCGGATAATGTAGGAAAGGCCTTTTTTCCAGGCGTCCGATTTGGGGTGGGGAGCTGCCCCTTTTGTGCACCCCGGCGAAAGCCGGGGCCCATGGCGTCAGAAGGCTGGCATTGCGCGATTACGCTCTGGGCCCCGGCTTTCGCCGGGGTGCACATCACTATCGGCAACTCCCGGTCGATTCCGACCATATCGGCGATCAGCTTGCCGTCCCCGGCATCCACTTGCCCTTGGTCCGGCTGGTGAGATGGAAGCGCCGGCAGCGGTCACACCGATAGGGCCGCAGGTCCAGCCCGTTCTCGCGTGCCGACATCATCGCATCGCCAGCAGAGGCATAACGCACCTTGCGGGCACAAATGCTCTGTCGCGTGCGCATCGCGTCAGGGGCGCGGCTTCGCGTCCCAATCGACCGGGCCGGTCGCGAAGCGCGCGCGAAGATTTTCGAGTGTCGTCCGGTTGCCGGCCTCGAAAAATACGAGCAGCGCCTCCCCGCCCGGATTGTCGGGATAGCCGCGCGAGGTCAGCCGGACGCGCGCGCCTTCGCCCGCCGGCTCAATCTCGAACAGGCTGGTGACCTTTTGATAGTCGTCCCAATGCGGAAAGCCCGCGGGCGCCTTCACCGTGCGGAAGGCCAGCCGCCGCCCGGGCACCCGCTCGGTGAAGCGTTGCCGGATCGTGTCGGGCGCCCCGGGACGCGACGCCCGGTCATACGCCGCTTCGATCAGGTCGGGATCGTCTTTCGACATCCACGCGATCGGCACTGCCCACGTCATCCACCCTTCGGCGGTCGAAATCGCTGCCCACACCTCGGCGGGTGTCGCATCGACGTGCACCTCGTGCCGCATCGTCGTCGTGCGGTCGGCCTCGACCTGCCGCGCGACCAGCACGCCTTCGCCAGCCAGCGCCGCGCCCGGCGTCGCGAGCAGCAGGGCCCCCGCAAGACCGAGCGCACGCCGCGCCGTCATCAGGCGAGCACCTTCGCCATCAGCCGCTCTTCCTTCTCGATCCACGGCGCCATGCTCGCCCGCGACAGGATCGCCTCGCTCCATGCCGCGATCTTCGGATGCGCCGCCGCATCGATGCACGCGCCGCAGTGACGCAGGTTCATCAGCGGCGACGCGACCGCGAGGTCGGCGAGAGTCAGCCGGTCACCGACGAGGAAACCCGATGCCGGGATCGCGCTCTCCAGATAGGCGAGCAGCTTCGGCAGTTCCTCGCTCTCGGCCAGCGCCGCGGCGGCAAGATCGCCTTCGCGGCCGAGGAATTTGGGCGCAACGATGCGGTTGAAGAACATCTTGCCGCTGCACGCCGCGAACACGGTATCGGCGAATTCCTCCCACCAGATTACCTGCCCGCGCTGCTGCGGATCGGCGGGGATCAGCGCCGGTTCGGGATATTTCGCTTCCAGATACTGGATGATCGCGCTCGAATCGGCGAGCAGGAAGCCGTCGTCGTCCATCGCCGGCATTTTGCCGAGCGGCGACGCGGCCCGGAACCCCGGCTCGGGATCGCCGATGCCGACCCCCTTCAGCTCGAAATCGATGCCTTTTTCGCCCAGATATCCCAGCAATTTCCGCACGAACGGCGACACCACCGACCCGTAGATGATCATTCCGCTTCTCCCGTTTTGTAACCTGCATCATAGAACGCGGGTTTGCGCCCGCAACCCGCCGCGGAACGCGGCCGGAACGGTATGAAATTGACTTGCTATCGGTCCTTCCCCGTGAAACATCTGGCCATGGAGGGGGGCGCTGCCGCGGCAGCCATCAAGCAGGATATTTGCAATGCGCCCTTCCACATGGGCAGATCGGCTGTTGGCGCTGCTGGTCCGGTTCGTCGGGCTGCTCATCCTGCTCGCCACGCTTGCTGCGGCCATCGCCAGCTTCCTCTACAATCAATCCGACGAGCAGGACCAGGCCGCGCGCGTCGCGGCGCAGTTCAACATGCGGCTCCGCGATCAGGTCGCGATCCTCGAAGGGGTGCGCGCACTCTACCAGTCCGATGCCGCCGCGAGCGGCCCCGGCATCCGCGCCTATCTCGCAGCGCTCCAGCCGCAGGTCCACGCCCCGGGGATGGAAGGCATCGGGATCGCCGCAGCGATGCGCGCGGGAACGCCCGCCGCGATCGAGGCCCGGCTCAAGGAAAATTATGGCGAGGATATCAAGGTCTGGCCGGCCACCACCGACCAGCCGGTCGGTTTTCCGGTCGTCCTTATCGAACCCTATACGCCGCGCCGCCGCGCGGCGCTGGGATTCGACATGTACAGCGAGCCGGCGCGCCGCGAGGCGATGCGCCGCGCCTGGCAGACGGGCCGGCCCGCGGCGAGCGCTATCGTCGAGCTCGCACAGGAACGGGCGGCGACGGTCAAGCAGCGGGGCTTCCTCATCTACCTCCCCGTCCACGTCCGCGCATCGGCCGACAATGCTGCGGGAACTTTCGCAACGGCGAACGGCACGCGGCCGGTCGAGGCGTTCGTCTACGCACCCTTCCGCATCAACGACATGATGGCGGCGGTGCTCGGGCGGCAGCTCGACACGATCGACGGACTCGAAATACGGGCCGGTGACGGCCCGGCGGCACCGCTCGTCTTCCGGCACGGCACGATGGGCTGGGACGCGCACGAACAGACGCTGCGCGTCGCCGACCGGCAGTGGACGCTGCGCATTTCCTACGGGCGTTTCCTCGAACGGCTCGGCCGCCCGCTCGCCATCCTGCTGTTCGGCGTCGCGCTGGCGCTGCTCGCGACCCAGCTCCACCGCGTCCAGCGGCGGCGGCTCAATGCCTTCCAGGCGCTCGCGGCGCAACGCGCACGCCATGCCGAGGACCGCGAACT
>NZ_DASWTD010000248.1:0-4642 GCF_036402335.1 Sphingopyxis sp.
TTACGCTCTGGGCCCCGGCTTTCGCCGGGGTACGCGACGGGAATGGCAGCTCCCGGTCGTTTGCGGTCGAAAACCGCCTTCAGGACGCGCTCGTCGCCTTCATCTGCGCCGCATAGCCCGCTTGTACCATCGCGCTCATCCGGTCGAACAGCGCGTCGGGGTCGCTACGGCGGAGGCCAGCGATCATTGCTTCGGCGCCCTCGGCAACAACCAGTTCACGTATACCCGCATCGACCGCGGCGAGCATCTGCGCTGCCGCGGCGTCGGGCGACAGGCCGTTCTCGATCGCCGCGTCGCTTGTCCCCCGCACGCTGCCGTCGGCGTTCAGCGCGTTGCGGCTGACGTTGGTGCGCACCGATCCGGGCGCAACGACGAGTATCTTCAGCCCCAGATGCTCATTCTCCGCGCGGACGGCGTCATGATAGCCGATCAGGCCGTGCTTCGCGGCCGAATAGGCACTGCGAAGCGGCACACCGGCGATCCCCGCGACGCTCGATATCGCGACGATCTGTCCGCCTCCCGCACCGACCATGCGCGGCAGCAGGGCTTGCGTCAGCGCGATGGGAGCGAGCAGGTCGATCGCGATAATCTGCTGATAGACCGAAAAGTCCGTCTCGATCGCCAGGCTGCGCTGCGAAATGCCGGCATTGTTGACGAGGCCGTCGATGCGGCCATGCCAGGACCATGCCTGTTCGGCGAGCCCGGGAATCGCTTCATAGCCGGTCGCCTCGAACGGCAGCACCAGCGTCTCGGTGTCGCATTCGGCGGCGACGGTTTCGAGAGCCGCGATGTTGCGACCCGACAGGATCAGCTTTGCTCCGCGCGCCGCGAGCGCGCGTGCCAATGCCGCTCCAATGCCCGACGAAGCCCCGGTAATCCACCAGACTTGATCCTTCATTTCTTCATCCCCATCTGCCTCTTTGTCCCAGCGTGAAACGGCCGCCAGGGGTCGTCAAGGCGCCGCCCCACGGATTTCCGCGCGGGGGTGGCAATTTTGTTGCGAATCTGTTATAATAAATATCAACACGCCGACATTCTGCCTCTTCCCGCCGCTCGGGCTGGGGCGCATTCGGCGTTTCCGATGGAGCCATATCCCTTGTCACTCTGACTGGCTAGCGCCGCCCGAATGCCCATCCCCCTCGATACGGAGGGCCGGATGTCCCGGTGTTGTCGCAGTTTCCGATCAGGGTCAAGGCACAAGAAAGGAATTTGCATGTCCGTGAACACGCTCTTGTTCGAAGTCGGTGATTATGTCGTTTATCCGAAACATGGCGTGGGGCGCGTCATCGAATTGCAGCGGTCGGAAATCGCCGGCATGCAACTCGAACTTTATGTCCTGCGCTTCGAAAAGGAAAAAATGACGCTTCGCGTGCCGACGAACAAGGCCGAAGGCGTGGGCATGCGCAAGCTGTCGTCGGACAAGACGCTGAAAGAAGCGCTGCAGGTTCTGACCACCAAGCCCAAGGTGAAGCGCACCATGTGGTCGCGCCGCGCGCAGGAATATGAAGCGAAGATCAATTCGGGCGACCTCGTGTCGATCGCCGAAGTGACGCGCGACCTGTTCCGCGCCGACGACCAGCCCGAGCAGAGCTATTCGGAACGCCAGATCTTCGAAGCGGCATCGAGCCGCCTCGCGCGCGAACTCGGCGCGATGGAGGAAAGCGACGAAAAGACCGCGCAGGCGAAGATCCTCCAGATCCTCAACGAACATGCGCCGCTGTATTACGCCGAGAAGGTGTAAGCCCGCAGCACAGCGATAACGTAAAAAGGGCGGTCCGGAAGGGCCGCCCTTTTTCTATGTGTACGTCCTACTTCGTCATGCCGGACTTGATCCGGCATCCATTGCGGCGCGGACGTCGCGGACCCCGGATCAAGCCCGGGGTGACGAAAGATGAAATGCGGCTTCCATGGGGCCTGACCCTAAGGATAAGTTGCGCTAACGAAATAGAGTCCGTCGGGCGGCGCGTTAAGACCCAGTGCGTTGCGGTCGGCGGCATCGAGCGCCGCCTTCAGGTCGCGCGCCGACCATTTGCCATAGCCGACGAGCGCGAGGCAGCCGACCATCGAGCGCACCTGATGGTGGAGGAAGCTCCGTGCGGCAGCCTCGACGATGATCTCGTCGCCGTGACGGCTGATGGTCAGCTTGTCGAGCGTCTTCACCGGGCTTTGCGACTGGCAATGCGCCGACCGAAAGGTCGTGAAATCGTGGAGGCCGATCAGTTGCTGCGCCGCGGCGTGCATCGCATCGGCATCGAGCGGCCGCGCGACCTGCCACGACAAGCCCTTGTCCCACGTCAGCGGGGCGCGGCGGTTGACGATGCGGTACTCGTACGACCGTCCGGTGCAGGCGAAACGCGCGTGCCAGTCGTCGGGAACGATTTCGCACGCCACGATGGCGACCGGCGCAGGCCGAAGTTGCGCATTCAGCGCCTCGGTCAGCTTGAACGGGGTCAGCGGCTTTTCGATGTCGACATGCGCGCGCATCGCGATCGCATGGACCCCGGCATCGGTGCGCCCGGCACTGAACACCTGCACCGTTTCGGCCGTGAAGCGGTGGATCGCTTCCTCGATGACCTGCTGCACGCTGGGGCCGTGCGCCTGCCGCTGCCAGCCCATGAAGGGGCGGCCGTCATATTCGATGGTGAGCGCGAAACGCGTCATGCGAGGCGCGTGCCCGCCGCGATCGGGCGGCCGCGGAGCAGTTCGGCGGCGTCCATCGCGGGCTTGCCGGCGCGCTGGACACGCGTCGCGCGGATCGCGCCGGGGTTGCAGGCTATGGTGAGGCTGTCGTCGAGGGTGACACCCGGCGCTGCGCCCGCGACGGTTTCGGCTGGAGGGACGACCTCGGCGGCAAGCAGCTTGTAGCGTTCGCCTTCCAGTTCGAAAAAGGCGCCCGGCATCGGGTTGAAGGCACGAATTTGCCGCTCGACCTGCACCGCGCTGGTCAGGAAATCGAGCCGCGCTTCGCTCTTGTCGATCTTTGCGGCGTAGGTCACGCCTTCCTCGGGCTGCGGTTCGGGCATGAAGGCGTGGAGATCGCTCAACGCCTTCACCATCATCAGCGCGCCCATTTCGGCGAGTTCGTGCGTTAGCATGCCGGCGGTCTTGCCGGCAACGGGCGTCGCCTCAATCAGCCGCATCGCGCCGGTGTCGAGCCCGATGTCCATCTGCATGATCGTGACGCCCGTTTCGGTATCACCCGCAAGGATCGCGCGCTGCACCGGCGCCGCACCGCGCCAGCGCGGCAGGATCGAGCCATGGACGTTGAGGCAGCCCTCGCGCGGGGCACCCAGGATCGCTTGCGGCAGGATCAGGCCATAAGCCGCGACCACCGCGACATCGAGGTCGAGCGCCGCGAATTCGGCCTGCGCTTCTTCGCCCTTCAGGCTCTTGGGCGTGCGGACGGGCAGGTCATGTTCCTCAGCCCAGACCTGCACCGGGCTTTTCTGCAATTTCTTGCCGCGCTGCGCGGGACGCGGCGGCTGGCTGTAGACGGCCACGATATCATGGCCCGCTGCGTGGAGCGCGGCGAGCGTCGGTACCGCGAACGGCGGCGTTCCCATAAAGGCGATGCGCATTGTCATTTCTCGCGCGCCGCTTAAGACCATCCGTCATGGCATCGCAAGAGATTGAAGCGCTCGTCCAGCAACTCGCCCGCTTGCCGGGGCTTGGCCCGCGCTCGGCGCGCCGCGCCGTGCTGCACCTGATGAAGAAGCGCGAGAGCAGTTTCGCGCCGCTGCTCGCAGCGCTTCAGACTGTATCCGAACGGCTTGTGACCTGCACCATCTGCGGGAATGTCGACACGCAGGACCCGTGCGCGATCTGCGCCGATCCGCGCCGCGATGCGCGCAGCCTGTGTGTCGTCGAGGAGGTGTCCGACCTGTGGGCGCTCGACAAATCGCGGCTGTTCCCGGGCAAATATCATGTCCTCGGCGGGCGGCTCTCGGCGCTGGAGGGTGTGCGGCCGCAGGATCTCAGCATCGACGCGCTCGTTGCGCGCGTCGCCGCTGGCGGGATCGACGAGGTCGTGCTCGCGATGAACGCGACGCTGGAAGGCCAGACGACCGCGCATTACCTGGCGGAGCGGCTCGAGGACTATCCGGTGCGGCTGACGCAACTCGCGCACGGCCTGCCGGTCGGCGGCGAACTCGATTATCTCGACGAGGGGACGCTGGCGCAGGCGCTGCGAGCGCGGCGGCCGGTGGGGTAATGAAGATCGCGAGGCAAATCTGGATTTTGGCGCGCGGTTGGACGGATGGGGTCTTGCGTGATTCCGCTTCACGCGTCGAATTGACGTTACTCCCCGGGATGCTGCCATTTCTTCCGTTGGCACTCATTGACCATCAATTTTCGCGAGCATGGATCTTCGCTGCGGTTTGGTTTGTGGCGTGGACGATCTTCGCCTCTTGGCGTTATCTGCGTTATCTCAAAGAGATATCTATCAAGGGCGATCGCCATTTCGACCGTGTTGGCAAATATGATCTCCCACCCGAATATGCCGATAGCGAAAGCGCGACAGCGGCGAGGCAGCGGCGCAAACGGTAGGTTAGCCCCCTTGACCGGGCGCCCCCTCGATCATACCTGATCCCCCATGGCCTTACTCCCTATCATAGAGACCCCGGATCCCCGGCTGCGCGTCATT
>NZ_DASWTD010000249.1:0-3127 GCF_036402335.1 Sphingopyxis sp.
GAACAGCAGCCCGTCCTGTGCGGCGAAGAGTTCCTTCAGCCGCCGCGCGTCGGCCGGAAAGGCACCGGCTTCGAGCGCCGCCGAATAGAGCGGCAGGTCGAAAGTCGCGAGATCGACATCGGCGACGGTGGCGCCATGCGCCTCCAGCGCGCGCATCGCGAGCTTTCCCAACGCGCGGTTGAACGACCCTTCGCGCGTGCTTCCGACGATGACTGCAATATTGGTCAATTTTTCCTCCCGCGACAATTTAGTTAGTATACTAACCTATTGCCGCGAGGAACCGCAACTCCATTGTTCCCGGCACAAGCCGAGACCTGTCTCAGGCCTTGATGTCCGAGAGGACGGCAAGCTTGGCGGTCTCGTCCGCCAGATTGTCGATCACGCGCCGGAGCAGCGCCTGCAGCGTTTCGACCTCGTCGTCGGTCATCCCGCGCGTCGCCACCTCGTGCACTTCGGCGTTCATCGGCGCGAGGATGAGTTCGAGCTTCTTCGCGTGCGGGGTCAGGTGGATGAAGGTCTTGCGGCGGTCGTCGGTCGTCTTCTTGCGCGTGATGAAGCCCGCCTTTTCGAGGCCCTTCAGCGCGACCACCGTCGTCGGCTCCCGCATCCCGACGCGTTCGCTGAGCTCGCGCTGGGTGATGCCGTCCTCGCGCCACAACTGCCGCAGGAAACGCCACTGCCCTGCCGATACGTCGTGGGTCAGCGTACCGCGCTCCAGCAGCCGCGAGAAGGACCGGAAAACGATGCGGGCAAGGTAGCCGATGCTGTTTTCCGGGTTGGTGTAATATTCGGCGGGATGCCGAAACGCTTCATTCTTCCTGGCCAATATTTTTCCCCTTCGCCCGCCCATGCCGCGGAGCAGTGCCGCGATGATCCGAACCTTAGGGCTCTATGATTCGCGCGGCAAGTTGCTTCGGCATCGCAATATCCTTGGACAAAAGCATTTCCGGAATATACTTAGATATCTAAGTTAATTGGAAGGCTCCATGGAAAAATTCGACCGGCTGACCGCCATCGCGGCGCCGCTGCCCCTCGCCAATGTCGACACCGACATGATCATCCCGGCGCGCTACATGAAGGCGCTGACGCGCAGCGGGCTCGGGCAGCACCTGTTTCGCGAGCTTCGCTATACGCCCGGCGGCACCGAGCGCAGTGACTTCATCCTCAATCACCCGGTGGGCCGGCATGCCCGAATCCTGATCGCCGATCGCAATTTCGGCTGCGGCTCGTCACGCGAGCATGCTGTGTGGGCGCTCGCGGACTTCGGCATCCGCTGCGTCGTCGCGCCGAGCTTCGGCGACATCTTTGCCGGCAATGCGCGCAAGAACGGCCTGCTGCTCGTCCGGCTGCCCGATGACCGGTGCGACCGGCTGCGCGAGGGGATTGCGCAGATCAGCGTCGACCTCGTCGAACAGCGCATCACCCTCGCGTCGGGCGAAACGATCGCGTTCGCCATCGATCCCGGCGACCGGCGGACGCTGATCGAGGGGCTTGACGATATCGCACGCACGCTGCGTCACGAAGCCGCGATCGCACGTTTCGAGCAACGCCTCTAGTCGAGGCTCGCCGGGTCGGCGATATACCCTGCGATCGCGCTTGCGGCGGCGAGCGCGGGGCTCATCAAGTGCGTCCGTCCGCCGCGCCCCTGCCGGTTCTCGAAATTGCGGTTCGACGTCGCGGCGCAGCGTTCGCCGGGCTGCAGCGCATCCGCGTTCATCCCGACGCACATCGAACATCCGGGCTCGCGCCAGTCGAAGCCCGCCGCGCGCAGCACGGCATCGATACCCTCGGCCTCGGCCTCGCGCTTCACCAGCCCCGATCCCGGCACCACCATCGCGCGGATATGCGGCGCGACTTTCCGGCCGCGGACGATATCGGCGGCGATGCGCAGATCCTCGATCCGGCTGTTGGTGCAGCTGCCGATGAAAACGCGGTCGAGCCGCGTTCCCGCAATCTTCCCTCCGGGTGTCAGGTCCATATAGGTGAGCGCGCGCTCGGCGGCCGCGCGCGCGTCGGCATCCGCGAGCATCGCGGGGTCGGGAATGCGGGCGTCGACGGCAACCGATTGCGACGGGTTCGTGCCCCAGCTGACCATCGGTCGCACCTCTGCCGCATCGAATGCCAGATCGCGATCGAAAACCGCGCCGACATCGGTAGCGAGCGCGCGCCAGCGCGCCAGCGCCGCCTCCCACGCCGCGCCTTCGGGCGCTGCGGGGCGCCCTTCCAGATAGGCGAAGCTCGTTGCGTCGGGCGCGATCAACCCGGCCCGCGCACCCATTTCGATGCTGAGGTTGCACAGCGTCATGCGCGCTTCCATCGACAGCGCGTGGATCGCCGGACCCGTATATTCGATGACGTGCCCGCTCGCTCCGTCGACCCCGATCGCGGCGAGCAGGTGCAGCGCGAGGTCCTTGGCGTAGACGTGCGGCGCCAGTCGTCCCGCGACGTTGATCCGCATGTTGCGTGACTTGCGCTGGCGGATCGTCTGCGTCGCCAGCACATGCTCGACCTCCGACGTGCCGATCCCGAAGGCGAGCGCACCGAACGCACCATGTGTTGACGTATGGCTGTCGCCGCAAACGATCGTCATCCCCGGCTGCGAACGCCCTTGCTCGGGCCCGACGACGTGGACGATGCCGCCGCGCGGATCGCCCATCGCGAAATTCTCGATCCCGAAGCGGCGCGTATTGGCGACGAGCGCTTCTAGCTGCGCGCGCGCCTCGGCATCGGCGACCCCCGCCGGCCCCGCGGCCTGCCCGATCGTCGGCACATTATGGTCGGACAGCGCCAGCGCGCGCGCCGGACGCCGCACATTGCGCCCCGCGGCCGCAAGCCCGGCGAAAGCCTGCGGCGACGTCACCTCGTGGAGCAGGTGCAGGTCGATATAAAGCAACGTCTCGCCATCATCGTCGGCGACGGCGTGCGCATCCCATATCTTGTCGTAAAGCGTGCGCGGACGGGTCACAATGTCCCCAGCGTCTCTTTTCGCGGCCCGAGGAACCCGAAGAGGTAAGCCGCGACTTTTCGCATCTGGATTTCTTCGGCGCCTTCGGTGATGCGATAGCGGCGGTGGTGGCGGTAGATATGCTCGAACGGCTTGTGGCGCGAGTATCCGATGCCGCCATGG
>NZ_DASWTD010000250.1:0-1755 GCF_036402335.1 Sphingopyxis sp.
CGCCGCGTGCGACGGCCGCCCGGCGGTCGCGCACGACCGCCGCGGGTGTTTCTCCATCGGTCCAAAGCTGCGCGGCAAAGCGGCCGTCGCCAAGGAAGCCGAGCGGCACATCGACCGTCCGCCCTGCTTCGTTGGTCATCGCGCCGACATACCAGTCGCGGGCCTTGCGGCGCGCGACGACGACATATTCGCCGATGTCGCCCGCGATGAAGCGCGTCTCGTCCCAGTCGGCGGGCACCGCCTTGATGAAATCGAATTCGGGCGCGGCGCGATAGAGGTCGGGGTTATCGGCAACGCTCTGCAGCGGGCTTTCATAGACGACGAACATCGCCAGCTGGTGCGCGCGCGTCGTCTGCACCTCAGGCGCGTTCCAGTGGAATTTGAAATCCTTGGGATCGACGTTGCGGAAGCCGCCCGGCGTATAGTCGATCGGCCCCAGCACCATGCGCGTGAAGGGAATGGTGACATTGTGCCGCGAGGTAATCGCGTTGCCCCATTTGTTATATTCGGCGCCCATCACGCCTTCCTGCGTGATATAATTGGGATAGGTGCGGTTCATGCCCGTTGGATGATAGGCCGAGTGCATGTTGACGAGCAGCTTGCGCTTCGTCGCCTCCTCCATCACGCGGTGGAAGAAACCGACCATCTCCTGGTCGTCGCGGTCCATGAAGTCGATCTTGATGCCCTTGATGCCCCAGCTTGCATAAAGGTCGAACGCGGGAACGAGCTTCTTGTCGAGCAGGTCCCACTGCACCCACAGCAGGATGCCGACATTCTTTTTGCGCGCATATTCGACGAGGGCGGGCATATCGAGATTGGGCCGGACCTTCAGGATATCGGCGTTGCTGAGATTGTTGGGGTCGTAGACGGGACGGAAGCTCCAGCCTTCGTCGAGCATCAGATAGGGAAAGCCCGATTCCGCGGCGAAATCGATGAACCGCTTGATCGAGGCCATCGTCATGCCCTCGCCCGCCGGCGGCGCCGGGTGCGGATCGGACCACCAGTCCCACGCCGCCTTGCCGGCCTTCACCCACGACATGTCGGTCTTCGGCTGCGGATTCAAATTGCCGATCAGGTTCGACGGGATCAGGTCGCCCGCATGGTCGGCGAGCATCACGACGCGCCAGGGCGTCACCATATCCTCCTTCGAAATATCGCGGAGCGCGCCAAGGCGGCGGTTGTCCCAGCGCAGCGAAATCTGCGAGGCCATTCCCAGCCCGCCATCCATGCGGCCGCGCAGATACAGCCCGCCATAGTCGGTGAGATCGGCCTCGGTCAGCAGGAAACTCGTCTTGCCCGACGCGGTCTTGCAAGTGAAGGGCGGGTCGTAGAGATGATACCAGCGGATCGCCGAGGATTTGACCGGCTCGTACATCCCCTCATGGCTCAAATCCATGCGGCCGGTGTTGAAGCCGTAGCAGCTGTAATCGGCCGGAAAATTGAACTGGGTCCGCTCGTTCATCAGCGACACTGATTTGAGCTGCGGCTGGACCGGCACGCGATAACGGAACGCGACCCCGTCGTCATAGGCGCGGATGATCAGGTCCATGCGCCGGCCGTCGCCGCGCTCGGTCATGGCGATCACGACTTCGTTGAAATGGTCGCGCGCGCTCGACGCCTTGGTTGCGATCAGCTTGTGCTCGACATCGACCGAGCGCCGGCTGCTTGATGCGAAATCGAAGGCGCCGAAATTCTTCGTATAGAGGATGTCCAGCCCGAGTGGCGACGGCGCGATCACCGTCTCGCCACGGCGCT
>NZ_DASWTD010000251.1:0-8196 GCF_036402335.1 Sphingopyxis sp.
AAGGAAAAGGCCGGGATAGGCCTCGCGATCTGGGCGATGACGACGACGACCGCGCCGATTCTCGGGCCGATTCTGGGCGGCACGATCAGCGACAACTGGACCTGGCCGTGGATCTTCTTCATCAACCTGCCCGTCGTCGCGATCTGCGCTTTCGGCGTCTTCACGCTGTTGACGCCGTTCGAAACGAAGCGTGCCAAGGCGCACATCGATGTGATCGGCCTGATCCTGCTTGTCGTGTCGGTCGGTGCGTTCCAGATCATGCTCGACACCGGGCGCGAGCATGACTGGTTCGGATCGACGTGGATCGTCGGGCTAGCGGTGGTCGCCGCGATCAGCTTCGCGGCGTTCGTGATCTGGGAACTCACCGACGCCAATCCGGTCGTGAATCTGCGCATCTTCCGCTTCCGCGGCTTCACCTTTGCGACGATGGCGATATCACTCGGCTTCGGCGCTTTCTTTGCGCAGGTCGTGCTGACGCCGCTCTGGCTGCAACAGGTCGCCGGCTATACCGCGACCGAAACCGGCTTCATCGTTGCCTGGCTTGGCGTATTTGCCGTTCTCCTGTCGCCCGTTGCGGCCGGGCTGATGACCAAGGTTGACGTTCGTATCACTATCTGCGGCGGCATCCTCTGGATGGCGGTGATGTCGATCCTGCGCGCGAGCTGGAACGCCGATGTCGGCTATTGGACGCTCGCGCTGCCGCATATATTGCAGGGAATCGGCATGCCGTTCTTCTTCGTCGGGCTGACCGCGCTCGCGCTGAGCTCGGTGCCCCCGCAGCACCAGACGTCGGCGGCCGGCCTCATGAGCTTTCTGCGTACGCTGTGCGGCGCGATCGGCACCGCGGTCGCGACGACCGCGTGGGATGACGCCAGCCGGACCTCGCGCTCCGAGCTGGTGTCGTCGCTCAACAATCCCGAAGCAACGATGACGTCGTTGCAAAGCGCCGGGCTGACGCTCGAACAGGCGCGCGCCGCGATCGAGCGTCTGGTCGAGGTGCAGGCCTCGACGCTCGGGGTGCTCCACCTGTTCCTCGCGTCGGGTGTCGTGTTCGTGATTGCGGCGATATCGGTGTGGTTCGCCCCGCGACCGAAGCAGATTTCGATGGGCGGCGGGCATTAAGTCCTGAATCGGCGTGCGCGCAGGCTTGGGCTTCGGCATCGGCCATGCTAGGCGCGCCGCCATGTTGACGATCAATGGCCTGACGGTCCGCCTCGGCGGACGCACGATTCTCGACCGCGCGGGCGCCAGCCTGCCGGGTAAAAGCCGCGTCGGGCTGATCGGCCGCAATGGCGCGGGCAAATCGACGCTGATGAAGGTGATGATCGGCCAGCTCGAAGCCGACGAGGGCGGCATCGAAATGCCGCGCAAGACGCGCGTTGGCTATATCGCGCAGGAAGCGCCGAGCGGCGCCGCGACGCCGTTCGACACGGTGCTCGCCGCCGACACCGAACGCGCCGAGTTGCTGGCGGCATCGGAGACCGAGCAGGATCCCGACAAGCTTGGCGACATCCACGAGCGGCTGATCGCGATCGACGCCTACACCGCGCCGGCGCGCGCCGCGCGCATCCTGATCGGGCTTGGCTTCGACGAGGATATGCAGGCACAGCCGCTCGACAGCTTTTCCGGCGGGTGGAAGATGCGCGTCGCGCTCGCGGCCTTGCTCTTCTCGAACCCCGACCTGCTGCTGCTCGACGAACCGTCGAACCACCTTGATCTCGAAGCGACGATGTGGCTCGAGAATTTCCTGCGCGCCTATCCGGGTCAGCTCGTCGTGATCAGCCACGAGCGCGACCTGCTCAACAATGTCGTCGATCATATCCTCCACCTCGAAGGCGGCAAGGTGACGCTCTATCCGGGCGGCTATAATGATTTCGAGCGACAGCGCGCCGAGCGTATCGCACAGCTTGCGGCCGCAAAGGCCGCGCAGGATGCGCAGCGCGCCAAGCTGCAGGATTATGTCGCCCGCAACAGCGCGCGCGCCTCGACGGCGAAACAGGCGCAATCGCGCGCAAAGCAGCTCGCGCGGATGCAGCCAATCGCGGCGGTGTCGGAAGACCCGAGCCTCGTCTTCGACTTCCCGAGCCCCGACGAATTGAAGCCGCCGCTGATCACGCTCGACTTGGCGAGTGTGGGCTACACGCCGGGCGCGCCGATCCTGACGCGGCTCAATCTGCGCATCGATCCCGATGACCGGATCGCGCTCCTCGGACGTAATGGCAACGGCAAGACAACGCTCGCGCGCCTGCTCGCCGCGCAATTGACGCCGATGGACGGCGCGATGGCGGCGTCGGGCAAGATGCGCGTCGGCTATTTCACTCAATATCAGGTCGAGGAACTCGACGGCAGCGATACGCCGCTCGGTCATATGACGCGCGTGATGACGGGCAAGACGCCGGGCGCGGTGCGCGCGCAACTCGGGCGCTTCGGCTTTGCGGGGAACAAGGCGACGACCGAGGTTGGCAAGCTGTCGGGCGGCGAACGCGCACGGCTCGCGCTTGCGCTGATCACCCGCGACGCACCGCATCTCCTCATCCTCGACGAACCGACCAACCACCTCGACGTCGATGCGCGCGAGGCGCTGGTGCAGGCCCTGAACGGTTTCGAAGGTGCGGTGCTGATCGTCAGCCACGATCGCCATATGCTCGAACTGACCGCCGACCGTCTCGTGCTCGTCGACGACGGCACCGCGCGCGACTTCGACGGCAGCATGGATGATTATGTCGCCTTCATCCTCGGCAAGGGCACGCCGGCGAAGGAAAAGGCGTCGAAGGCCGATCGCAAGGAAGACCGCAAGGCGGCCGCCGCGGCGCGCGAGGCGGCGGCGAAGATCAAGAAGGACGTCTCGGATGCCGAGGCCGACCTTGCCAAATATCAGGTCATCCTCTCCGCGATCGACCGCGCGATGTTCGACCCGCAGGGCGCCGCGAACGAATATAAGGGGCTGACGATGAGCGAGCTGTCGCAGCGGCGCGGCAAGATCGTCGCCGCGCAGGAAGCCGCCGAAGCGCGCTGGGTAGCGGCTAGCGAGGCGCTGGAAGCCTTCGAGGCGGCTTGATAATCGTCGCCGTGAGTAACTTCACATTCTTCGTCATTGCGAGCGAAGCGAAGCAATCCAGTGGCGGTTTGCGCCTATTCTGGATTGCCGCGTCGCTTCGCTCCTCGCAATGACGATTGAATTTTGGCGTCGGCTACTAATTCATCCGTGTTGCCGGTGCATTGACTCCATCCCCCCATTCCATCATAATAGTTTCAATTGAAACTAGATGGGAATGCGATCATGGCCGACCTCTTCGAAAATCCGCTGGGCCTCGACGGCTTCGAATTTGTCGAATTCTCGGCGCCGGAGAAGGGTATTCTCGAACCCGTATTCGAGGCGATGGGTTTTACGCTGATCGCGCGCCATCGCTCGAAGGACGTCCAGTTGTGGCGGCAGGGCGGCATTAACCTGATCGCCAATTACGAACCCAAATCGCCCGCGGCCTATTTTGCGGCCGAGCATGGTCCGTCGGCGTGCGGCATGGGCTGGCGCGTCCGCGATGCGGCGAAAGCCTATAGCGAAGCGGTCGAGCGCGGCGCCGAGCCGGTCGAGGTCAATCCCGGCCCGATGGAATTGCGCCTGCCCGCGATCCGCGGCATCGGCGGTTCGATCATCTATCTGATCGACCGCTATGGTGAGGACCTCAGCATCTACGACATCGACTTCGTCTATGAAGAAGGCGTCGATCGCCACCCGGTCGGTGCGGGGATGCAGCTGATCGATCACCTGACGCACAATGTCTATGGCGGCCGTATGGCGCATTGGGCGGCCTTTTACGAGCGCATCGCGGGCTTCCGCGAGATCCGCTATTTCGACATCAAGGGCGAATATACCGGCCTGACTTCGAAGGCGATGACCGCCCCCGATGGCAAGATCCGCATCCCGCTCAACGAGGAAGGCGCGGGCGGCAAGGGCCAGATCGAGGAATATCTGCGCGCCTATAATGGCGAGGGCATCCAGCATATCGCCTTCAGCTGTGACGATCTCTACGCCGCGTGGGACAAATTGAAGGCGCTCGGCAATCCGTTCGCGCCGTCGCCACCGGCGACCTATTACGAGATGCTCGAAGAGCGCCTGCCGGGCCATGGCGAGTCGGTCGAGGGCCTCCAGTCGCGCGGCATCCTGCTCGACGGTTCGACGACCGAGGGTGACCCGCGCCTGCTCCTCCAGATTTTCGGCCAGACGGTGATCGGTCCGGTCTTCTTCGAATTCATCCAGCGCAAGAAGGATGAGGGCTTCGGCGAAGGCAATTTCACCGCGCTGTTCAAATCGATGGAAATGGACCAGATTCGCCGCGGAGCATTGGAAGTCAAAGAGACCGCTTGACCCTTTCCCGTTCGTGCTGAGCTTGTCGAAGCACCGTCCTTCTTCTTGCGACGTCCAAGGAAAGAACGGCCCTTCGACAAGCTCAGGGCGAACGGAGTAGGGTAGGCTCAGCACGAACGGAGTTGGGTAAAATGACCAGCCAATCGCCGATTAAATTGGGCGGCGTCCACCACGCCGCCTATCGCTGCAAGGATGCGAAGCAGACGGTCGAGTGGTACGAGCGCATGCTCGGCATGACCTACACGACCGCTTTCGCCGAGGATCATGTGCCGTCGACCGGCGAATATGATCCATACATGCACGTCTTCCTCGACGCCGGGAACGGGAACATCCTTGCGTTCTTCGAGCTGCCGAACCAGCCTGTCATGGGCCGCGACGAGAACACGCCCGCGTGGGTGCAGCATCTCGCGTTCAAGGTCGGCAGCTTCGATGACCTGGTCGCCGCGAAGGCGCATCTGGAAAGCGAAGGCGTCGACGTGCTCGGCCCGACGCATCACGGCATCTTCAAGTCGATCTATTTCTTCGACCCCAACGGCCACCGCGTCGAGCTCGCGTGCGACATCGGCACCGACGAGCAATATGCCGAGCTGAAACGCGTCGCGCCGCTGATGCTTGAGGAATGGAGCCAGACCAAGAAGGCCCCGCGGCATGCTGACTGGCTGCACACGATGGCGAACGAGTAGATTTCGCAGGGAGGGAGACGTTCCCTCCCATCGTCACCCCGGACTTGATCCGGGGTCCACGACTTCAAGCGCTGCGATGGATCCCGGATCAAGTCCGGGATGACGAGAAAAAGAGCCAGGGCATCTTGGCCCTTCGTCGAGCTACTTCCGATCGAGCCCGATGCTCTCCAGCGTCGCGCCGCTGCACTTGTCGGCTTCCTTCGTCTTGCCGTCGCCCGACAGCGCCCCGATCGCGAGGAAGCCCGCGACCACCGCGACGAGGAACGCGCCGGTCACCCAGATCAGATATTTGTCGATGAACGCCTTGATCGGCGCCCCGAACAGCCGGAACAGGATTCCGACCAGCATGAAGGAAAAGGCCCGGCTCGCGAGGCTCGCCCACAGGAAGGTCCAGAAATTCATGTGGATGAAGCCGGCGGTGATCGTCAGCAACTTGAACGGGATCGGGGTCGCGCCCTTGATCAGGATGATCTCGGCGCCGAATTCGCGAAGGTAACAGGCGGCCGGCGGGAAGGCATCGGTCAGCCCGAGCACGCCGAGCAGCCACAGCCCGACACTCTCGTAAAGGAAGAAGCCGATCCCGTAACCGAGCACGCCGCCCGCAACCGACGCGAGCGTGCAGATGATCGCATAGCGCACCGCCTTCTTCGGGTTCGCTAGGCACATCAGCCCGAGCAACGGGTGCGGCGGGATCGGGAAAAAGCTGGCTTCGACGAACGAGACCAGCGCCAGCCAGAACTCGGCGTGCGGGTGCGCCGATTTCTCCATCGTCCAATTGTACATGCGTGTGATGATCGACGGGCGGTGCGCGGTAGCGGTCATGCTGGTCCTTGTTGCGGCCGGGCCAAGATGACCACGGCTCCCCTATGCCGTTCGTGTCGAGCGAAGTCGAGCCGATCAGTGGCGGAAGTGGCGCATGCCGGTGAACACCATCGCAAGCCCGGCGTCGTTCGCCGCAGCGATCACCTCATCGTCGCGGATCGAGCCGCCCGGCTGGATGACGCAGGTCGCGCCCGCCTCGACCGCGGCGAGCAAGCCGTCGGCGAAGGGGAAGAAGGCGTCGCTCGCCACCGCACTGCCGACAGTGCGGGCTTCGGCCCAGCCATGGCTCTCGGCAGCTTCGCGCGCCTTCACCGCGGCGATGCGCGCGCTGTCGCGGCGGTTCATCTGCCCGGCGCCGATGCCCGCGGTCGAGCCGCCCTTGGCATAAACGATCGCGTTCGATTTCACATGCTTGGCGACGGTCCACGCGAACAGCGCGTCGGTCAGTTCTTCCTCGGTCGGGGCGCGGTCGGTGACGACCTTCAGGTCGGCGCGCGTGATCCGGCCATTGTCGCGACTCTGCGCGAGCCAGCCACCGGCGATCGTTTTCATCATCAACCCGCCGCGTGCGGGATCGGGCAGTTCGCCGGTGAGCAGCAGGCGGAGGTTCTTCTTCTTCGCGAACACCGCGCGCGCGTCGGCGTCGGCGTCGGGCGCGCAGACGACCTCGGTGAAGATGCCGCTGATCAGCTCCGCCGTTGCGCCGTCGAGCGGCCGGTTGACGGCGATGATGCCGCCGAAGGCCGAGACATCGTCGCACTTCAGTGCCGCATCATAGGCCTCGGCGATCGTCGCGGCGGTCGCGACGCCGCACGGGTTGGCGTGCTTGACGATGACGCATGTCGGATCGGCTTCGCGGAACTCGGCGACCAGTTCGAGCGCGGCGTCGGCATCGTTGATATTATTGTAGCTGAGTTCCTTGCCCTGCACCTGTTCGGCCTGTGCGATGCCGCGTGCGGCGGGCCCGGCGGGCAGGTAGAGCGCGGCCTTCTGGTGCGGGTTCTCTCCATAACGCAGCTCGTTCGAAAGCTTGGCGGTCAACGGCAGCGTGTCGGGGAACATCTTGCCCTGGTCGGCAAAGGCGAACCAGCTCGCGATCATCCCGTCATAGGTCGCGGTGTGCGCGAAGGCAGTTGCGGCGAGGCGCTTGCGCAAAGCGAACGTTGTGGCGCCGTTGTTGGCCTCCATTTCCGCAATCACCGCGGCATAATCCTCGGGCTCGGTGACGATGCCGACGAAGGCGTGATTCTTCGCCGACGATCGCACCATCGCGGGGCCGCCGATGTCGATATTCTCGATGATCTCGTCGCGCGCGGCGCCCTTCGCGACGGTCGCGGCGAAGGGGTAGAGGTTGACGACGACAAGGTCGATCGCCCCGATGGCATGTTCCTCCATCGACGCGACATGCGCCGCGTCGTCGCGCACCGCGAGGATGCCGCCGTGGACCGTCGGGTGCAGCGTCTTGACGCGGCCGTCCATCATCTCGGGAAAGCCCGTGAGGTCGGAGACGTCGAGAACGCTGTGACCCGCCTCGCGCAATGCCTTTGCGGTGCCGCCGGTCGACACGAGTTCGACCCCGTGGCGGACGAGCGCGGCGGCAAGCTCGGCGAGCCCTGCCTTGTCGCTGACGGACAGGAGGGCGCGGCGGACGGGAATCAGGTCGGTCATGGGAAGGGCCTCGGCTGGCGATGGGATGACGCGGCCCCCCTAGGCGCGCGCCGTCCGTATCGCAAGCCTTGCGGCCTCTTTAGAACCCCAAGGCGGCCGCGATCTGGTCCCAGCGGACCAGCTTGAAATTCTGCGCCTTGGGGGCGTTGTCGCCATCCTGTGCGAGGAAGATGCCGTCAGGATAAGCGGCGCCGAAATTGCCGGCCACAGCCTCGATCCCGTCGGTTTCGCTCGTCGCGCCGAACGCGCCCGCAGCAACGGCGAAGCGCCCGACATAGTCCATCGAAGGCAGGCGGAAGACCGCATAGGCATTGTCGCCCTGCGATGAGGCGAGCAGGTAGCGCTGGCCCTTGTGATCGATCGTCGCGAGGCCCTCGACGTCGGCGACGAGGCGCTGGTTATCGACCGGCGCGACGATGCGCGCTGTGGCGGTCTTGCCGTTCGGCTTCAATTCCCAGATACCGGCGTCCTCCTCGCCGACATAGAGCGTGTCGCCATCGAACACGCAGCCCTCGGACTGGGTCGGGATCTTATATTCCCATTCGGCCCGAAAGCTTGGCGTTCCATCGACGGTCAGCGTGCCGACGCGGACCGTGCCGTCCTTGACAATCAGTGCCGCAGTGATTGGCGTGCCCGGCGGGGTTTTCTTGAGGCAGA
>NZ_DASWTD010000252.1:0-1518 GCF_036402335.1 Sphingopyxis sp.
CGTCACGGTCGGCCAGGCGGTCAAGGCCGGCGACACGCTGGGCATCATCGAGGCGATGAAGATGTTCAACCCGATCGAGGCCGACGTCGCCGGCACGGTGTTGAAGGTGATGGTCGAGAACGGCCAGCCGATCGAGTTCGATCAGCCGCTGTTCGTGATCGGCTGAGAGCCGGGATTCGGGATTCGTGATTCGGGATTCGTCAGAGCGGCCGCACGAGCGCCTTGAAGTCTGGCGCGATGCGATGTCGCTCGTCGAATCGATCTATCGCGTCACGAGTCGGTTTCCCGCAGAAGAGCGGTTCGGGTTGACGCTGCAAATGCGCCGTAGCGCGGTCAGCGTGCCGTCCAACATCGCTGAAGGGGCGGCGAGGCGTTCGACGCAGGAGTACCTGCGGTTCCTGTCAATCGCACGCGGCTCACTCGCTGAACTCGACACCCAGATCCAGATTGCCGCCCGGCTGGCCTTCATCGAGACGGCCAGCGGCATCGACGAGGTCATCGACCGGACCTTTGCCCGCCTCAATGCCCTGATCCGCTCACTAGATTCATCGGCGCGCCACGTCCGTGAAGACGCGGCGCTTTACGAATCCCCAATCTCGAATCCCGAATCCCATGCTCGATAAAGTCGTAATCGCCAACCGCGGTGAAATCGCGCTGCGCATCCTGCGCGCGTGCCACGCGCTGGGCATCCGCACGGTCGCGGTGCATTCCACCGTCGACCGCAACCTCAAGCACGTCGCGATGGCCGACGAGTCGGTCTGCATCGGCCCGGCGCCGTCGACCGACAGCTACCTCAACATGGCGTCGATCATTGCCGCTGCCGAGGTCACCGACGCGCAGGCGATCCATCCCGGCTACGGCTTCCTGTCGGAGAACGCCGACTTCGCCGAACGCGTGGAGCAGTCCGGCTTCATCTTCATCGGGCCGAAGGCCGACACGATCCGCCTGATGGGCGACAAGGTCGAGGCGATCCGCGCGATGAAGGACGCCGGCGTGCCGTGCGTGCCCGGCAGCGGCGGCCCGCTCGGCGACGACGCGGCGACCAACGTCAAGATCGCGCGCGAGATCGGCTATCCGGTCATCGTCAAGGCCGCGGGTGGCGGTGGCGGTCGCGGCATGCGCGTGGTGCACACCGAGGCGCACCTCACCGCGGCGATCCAGACCACCAAGTCCGAGGCGAAGGCCGCGTTCGGCAACGACATGGTCTACATGGAGAAGTTCCTCGAGAACCCGCGCCATGTCGAGATCCAGGTCCTCGCCGACGGCCAGGGCGGCGCAATTCATCTGGGCGAGCGCGACTGCTCGATGCAGCGACGCCACCAGAAGGTCGTGGAGGAAGCGCCGGCGCCGGGCATCACGCCCGAGCAGTGCGCGGAGATCGGCAAGGTCTGCGTGGAAGCCTGCCTGCGCATCGGCTACCGCGGCGCCGGCACGTTCGAGTTCCTCTACGAGAACGGCCGCTTCTATTTCATCGAGATGAACACCCGCATCCAGGTGGAGCATCCGGTCACCGAACTG
>NZ_DASWTD010000253.1:0-7854 GCF_036402335.1 Sphingopyxis sp.
GCGGCAGGCCGATGCCTTCGACCATCGGCGGCGCCTTGCCGCGCAGCGCCACCACGACCAGGCCTTCGCGCGCGATGCGGCGCCGCATGACCATCGAATCCCCGTCGGCCGGGGCGATCAGGTCGCCGTCGAGGATCAGCCGCCCTGCCCGCACGCGCTCGACGATCCCGGGCGCGCCGGGAGCCAGGCGAACCAGGTCGCCATTTTCCTGCACCAGCGCATCCGGCACACCGCGTTCGAGCGCGAAGCGCGCCTGTTCGTGCATATGACGGATCTCGCCGTGCACCGGCACAACCAGTTTCGGGCGCAGCCAGCCATAAAGCGCCGCCAGTTCGGGTTGGCCTGGATGGCCGCTGACGTGGATATGTGCTTGTTTCTCGGTGACCGTCAGCACGTCCTTCGCGGCGAGCTGGTTCATGATCCGCCCGATCGCGACCTCGTTGCCCGGAATCTGCTTCGACGAAAAGACGACGGTGTCGCCGGCCTCGAGCTTGATCTGGTGGATGTCGGCCGCCATGCGCGCGAGTGCGGCGCGTGGCTCGCCCTGCCCGCCCGTCGCGATCACCATCATCTTGTCGCGCGGCAGGCGCATCGCCTCGTCGAAATCGACCGTCGGCGGGAAATCCTTGAGGTAGCCCACCGAGCGCGCGACCCCGAGGATGCGGTCGAGAGAGCGGCCTGCGACGCAAAGCGTACGTCCGGTTGCCTTGGCGACCGCGCCCAGCGTCGCAAGCCGCGCCGCGTTCGACGCGAAGGTCGTGACGATCACCCTGCCCTTCGCCGCGCCGACCGCCTGTTCCAGGCCCGCACGAAGCCCGCCTTCGCTGCCCGAGGCTTCGGGATTGAACGCATTGGTCGAATCGCAGACGAGAACGTCGATGCCCTCGTCACCCACCGCGGTCAGCGCCGCGGCGGTCGCGGGCTGCCCGAGGATCGGTTCCTCGTCGAGTTTCCAGTCGCCGGTGTGGAACACGCGGCCATAAGGCGTGTCGATCACGGCCGCGCTCATTTCGAGGATCGAATGCGCGAGCGGGATCAGGCGGATGCCGAAGGGGCCGATCCGGAAGCTGTCGTCGATGTCGACGACCTTGATCTCGACCTCCTTCTCGAGTCCCTCCTCGGCCAGCTTGTGCGCGATCAGTCCCGCGGTGAAGCGGTTGGCGTAGAGCGGCACGCCAAGGTCGGCGGCAAGATAGGGGATCGCGCCGATATGATCCTCATGGCCATGCGTGAGCACGATGCCGAGCAGGTCCTTCTTGCGATCCTCGATGAATTCGAGGTCGGGCATGACGATATCGATGCCCGGATAATCGTGGCTGCCGAAGGTCACGCCAAGGTCGAGCATGATCCATTTGCCGTCGCAGCCATAGAGATTGGCGTTCATGCCGATCTCGCCCGATCCCCCCAATGCGAGGAAAAGCAGCTCCTTGCCCGGAGTCGTCATATTGTCGGCTTTCGTTGATGATAGAGGTGCATCAGCCCGTTCAGCGTCAGGTCGGGTTCGATACGGTCGAACAGGTGCGCCTGTTCCTGGAAAAGCATCGCGAGGCCCCCGGTCGCGATGACGGTGAGCGGCTTGCCGATTTCGGCTTTCATGCGCGTGATCAGCCCCTCCATCATCGAGACATAGCCCCAATAAACCCCGATCAGCATCTGGCTTTCGGTAGTCCGCCCGATAACGCTGCCCGTTGCCGGGGCTTCGATCGCAATGCGCGGCAATTTGGCGGCGGCGGCGACGAGCGCTTCCAGTGACAGGTTGACGCCGGGCGCGATGATGCCGCCGAGATAGGCTCCGTCGGGCCCGATATGGTCAAGCGTCGTTGCGGTGCCGAAGCTGATGACCAGCTTGTCCTTGCCGGGCTCGACCGCTTGCGCGGAAATCGCGTTGACCGCACGGTCGGCGCCGACCGACTGCGGCTCATCGACCTTGAGCGCAATGCCCCAGGTCACCGGGTCGCGCCCCGCGACGAGCGCGTCGACGCCGAAATATTTGTGGGCGAGCAGTTGGAGATTGTGGAGCGCACGCGGGACGACGGTCGAGATGATGACCGCCCCGACGCCGGCGCGATCATGCCCCTCGATCCGCATCAGCTGGTCGAGCCACACCATATATTCGTCGGCGGTGCGCCGGTCGTCGGTCGCGATACGCCAGCGCGCGAGCAACTCCTGCTCGCGAAAGAGAGCGAATTTGGCGTTGGTGTTGCCGACGTCGATCGCGAGCAGCATCTAATTCCCCTCCACAACAGGCCGGCGCAGTTCGATGTCGCCTGCGTGAATCAGCATGGTCTCGCCGCCGCCCAGGCGCAAGCGCAGCGCGCCATCGGGCGCGAGGCCGTCGAAGAAGCCGTCGATACCCTGCTCGGAGACGCGCAGCGGCGTTCCCACCGGATGCCCGAGCGGCAACCATGTGCGAACGATGCTCTCGACGCCCTCCTGCCGCCAGGTCCACAGCGCATCGACCATCGCGACCGCAAGTACGTCGGCAAAGCGGTCGCGGTCGACCCGCGCGCCCTTGGCGGCAAAACAGGCGGTCGGGCGGTCAGGCAGGTCGGGCGCCGACACGAGGTTGACGCCCATGCCGATGACCACCGCATTGCCGGTGCGTTCGAGCAGGATGCCCGAGCATTTGGCGCCGTCGACGAGCACATCGTTCGGCCATTTCAGCCGGAAATCGACCATCGGCGCCAACGTCGTGACGGTCCGGGCGAGCGCGACGCCCGCGACCAGCGCCAGCGTCGCGGCAACAGGATCGCTCGCGTGCAGATGGACCACGGTCGAGCCCATGAAATTGCCGAGACCATCGCCCCACGCGCGCCCCAGACGGCCGCGTCCGGCGGTCTGGCGGTCGGCGACCAGCCAATGGCCCTCGCCGACATGCTCGCCGCCTGCCAGCCGCGCCAGCAGGTCGGCGTTGGTCGAACCTGTCTGCGCGATCCGCTCGATCGGCGGAATCAGAACAGCACCGCGGCGGCGCTGGCCGAAAGGACCGCCAGAACCGGGATGAAGAGATAGCCGATCACCGAAAGCCACAGCGCGCTCGCGGTAATCACCGCGTCCTCTACGATCGCGCCGCCGCCCTTCGGGAACTCGGTGTCCGACTTGTCGTCGAAGTACATCGTCTTGATGATGGCGATATAATAGAAGGCGCCGATCACCGAGGCGACGATACCCGCAACCGCGAGCGGCACGAGATTCGCCTCCACCGCGGCCCAGAACACCAACAGTTTCGGCCAGAAACCGAACAGCGGCGGAATCCCCGCGAGGCTGAGCATGAACACCGCCATCGCCGCGGCGAGACCCGGGCGGCGCTGCGACAGACCCGCAAGCGCCGGAATGCTCTCGACATAATTGCCGTCGGCGTCGCGCAGCTGGAGCACGACGAGGAACGCGCCGAGCGTCGTTACCATATAGACAAGCAGATAGGTCAGCACCGCCTCGACCCCCTGCTGGGTTCCCGCAGCGAGGCCGATCAGCATGAAGCCGACATTGTTGATCGACGAATAGGCGAGCAGGCGCTTGATATTCTTCTGCCCGATCGCACCGACCGCGCCGAGGATGATCGAGGCGAGCGACAGGAAGATGACGATCTGCTGCCACGCGCCCACCGCGGGGCCCATCGCGTCGATGACGACGCGCGTCATCAATGCCATCGCCGCAACTTTGGGCGCGGTGGCAAAGAAGGTCGTCACCGGGGTCGGCGCGCCTTCATAGACGTCGGGGGTCCACATATGGAACGGCACGGCGCTGATCTTGAAGCCAAGGCCCGCGAGTACGAACACGATGCCGAAGATCAGCCCGATATTCATTTCGCCGCCCAGCACCTTCGCGATCCCGGCGAAATCGGTCGTCCCGCTAAAGCCGTAGAGCAGCGAGATGCCATAGAGCAGCATGCCCGACGCGAGCGCGCCGAGGACGAAATATTTGAGACCGGCTTCGCTCGACCGCTCGTCGGTACGCATGAAGCTGGCGAGCACATAGGCCGCGAGGCTGTTGAGCTCGAGCCCGACGTACAGCGTCATCAGGTCACGCGACGAGGCCATGATGCCCATGCCGAGCGCGGCGAAGAGGATCAGCGTCGGATATTCGGCGCGCATGCCGCCGTTGAAGAAACGCGGCGCGATGACGATGCAGACGAAGCTCGCCGCATAGATCAGGAGCTTGGCGAAACCGCCGAAGCTGTCGACCGAGAGCGTACCCGAGAAGACCGTCGTTTCGATGCCGAACAGCGCGACGACTGCGGCCGCGGCGGCAGCGAGCGTGAGCAGCGAGCTCAGCTGATAGAGGCCGACATTGCGGTCACCCGCAAAAGTGCCGAGCATCAGCGTAATGAGCCCGCCGATCGTCAGGATCAGCTCGGGCCAGATGAGCGCGAGATCGGCGGTCATTGGACGCCTCCTGCATGGCTCGATCCGTGCGCGGCTTCACCATGCGCCTTGGCGGGCTTGGGCTTGCCGGCGGCGAGATGTGCATCGCCTGCGGGCTTCGCCGGAGCGAGACGCGCCACCACGGTGGTGACGTCACCGCGCATCGGCGCGAGGAAGCTTTCGGGATAGACGCCCATCCACAGCGCCACGGCAGCCAGCGGCACCATGATCGTCCATTCGCGTGCGTTGAGGTCCGGCATCGCCTTCACATCGTCCTTGGTCAGTTCGCCGAACACGACGCGGCGATAGAGATAAAGCATGTACGCGGCGCCGAGGATGATCCCGGTGGTGCACACGAAGGCGACCCAGCTCGAGGCTTCATAAATGCCCGCGAGGCTCAGGAACTCGCCGACGAAGCCGCTGGTGCCCGGAAGGCCGATCGACGCCATGGTGAACAGCATGAAGAAGAGCGCATAGGCCGGCATGTTCACCGCGAGCCCGCCGTAGCGGTCGATCTCGCGCGTATGCAGCCGGTCATAGATCACGCCGACGCAGAAGAAGAGCGCGGCCGAGACGACACCATGGCTGAGCATGATGATCAGCGCGCCCTCGATGCCCTGCTGGTTGAACGCGAACAGGCCCGCGGTGACGATCGCCATATGCGCGACCGACGAGTAGGCGATCAGCTTCTTCATGTCGCTCTGCACCAGCGCGACGAGGCTGGTGTAGACCACCGCGATCATCGACAGCGCAAAGACGATCCACATCAGCTGCCCCGACGCGTCGGGGAACATCGGCATCATGAAGCGCAGGAAGCCATAGCTACCCAGCTTCAACAGTACGCCCGCAAGAATCATCGACCCCGCGGTCGGCGCCTGCACATGCGCGTCGGGAAGCCAGGTGTGGACGGGCCACATCGGCATCTTGACCGCAAGGCTGGCGAAGAAGGCGAGCCACAGCCACGTCTGCATCTGAACCGGGAAGTCATAGTTCAGCAGCATCGGGATGTCGGTCGTGCCCGCTTCGGCGATCATCGCGATCATCGCGATCAGCATCAGCACCGATCCGAGCAGCGTGTAGAGGAAGAATTTGAACGCCGCATATTTGCGGTTCGCACCGCCCCAGATGCCGATGATAAAATACATCGGGATCAGGCCGGCTTCGAAGAAGATGTAAAAGAGCAGCAGGTCCTGCGCCATGAAGACGCCGATCATCACGACTTCCATGATCAGGAACATCGCCATGTAGAGCCCGACGCGCTGTTTGATCGCGTCCCAGCTGGCAAGGATGCAGAGCGGCATCAGGAAGACGCTGAGCATGATCAGCATCAGCGCCATGCCGTCGATGCCGAGCGCCCACTGAAAACGGCCGAACAGGTCGGCGCGTTCGGTGAACTGCCATTGCGCGCCGCCGATATCGAAATTCGCCCACAGAATGCAGCCGAGCACAAAGGTCGCGAGCGTCGCGCCGAGCGCGACGAAACGCGATGCCTTGTCGCCGACGAACAGGCAGGCGATGGCGGCGATCGCGGGGACCGCCAGCATCAGCGAAAGGATCGGAAAGCCGCTCACAGGAAATTCACCATGGCCCAGCTGGCGAGGCCGACAAGACCGAGCAGCATCACAAACGCATATCCATAAACATAACCCGATTGCAGCCGGACCGCGAGACGGGTCCCCCCAGCGACGAGCGCCGCGGCGCCATCGGGACCGAAGCGGTCGATGGTGCCTTCATCCCCGCGCTTCCAGAAGAAGCGGCCGATCGCGAAGGCGGGCTTCACGAAGAGGATGTTGTAGAGCTCGTCGAAATACCATTTATTGTACAGGAACTGGTGGAGCAGCTTGAACTGCGCCACGAAGCGCGCCGGCAGACTGGTGTTGCGGATATAGCTGTTCCACGCGAGGAACAGACCGATCGCCATCACCGTGAACGGCGTCCATTTCACCCACAACGGCACTTCATGCGCGGCGTGCATCAGATGCTCGTCGAACGCGAGACTGCCCTTCCAGAACGCCATGCCCTCTTCGGGATAGATGAACTGGTGATGGAACGCGATGCCCGCGAACACCGCACCGATCGACAGCACTATCAGCGGGATGAGCATCGAGATCGGGCTTTCGTGCGGGTGATAGCCCGCGGTGCCGTCGCCATGCGCATCGTGATGGTGCGCATGCGCATGATCGTCGCCCGCATGCTCATCCGAGGGATGATCGTGGTGATCACCATGTACCGCGTGCTGTATATGCTCGCTCTGTTCCCAGCGCGGCTTGCCGTAGAAGGTCAGGAAGACGAGGCGCCACGAATAGAAGCTGGTGAGGAAGGCCACGAAGATGCCGACCCAGAAGGCGATGACACCGCCGCCGCCGCTCGCATAAGCCGCCTCGAGGATACCGTCCTTCGAATAGAAGCCGGCAAAGCCTGCAACGCCCGCAATCCCCACGCCGGTGATTGCCAGCGTGCCGAGCATCATCGCCCAATAGGTGAGCGGGATCTGTTTCCGCAGCGCGCCATAATAACGCATATCCTGCTCATGATGCATCGCATGGATGACCGAACCGGCACCAAGGAACAGCAAGGCCTTGAAGAAGGCGTGCGTGAACAGGTGGAACATCGCGGCGCCATAGGCACCCGCGCCCGCGGCGAAGAACATGTAACCGAGCTGCGAACAGGTCGAATAGGCGATGACGCGCTTGATGTCCCACTGCGTCGTCGCGACGGTCGCGGCGAAGAAGCAGGTCGCAGCGCCGACGAACATCACGACGCCCTGCGCGACTTCGCTGGTTTCGAACATCGGCGACAGGCGGCAGACCATGAAGACGCCCGCAGTGACCATCGTCGCGGCGTGGATCAGCGCCGACACCGGGGTCGGGCCTTCCATCGCGTCGGGAAGCCAGGTGTGCAGGCCGAGCTGCGCCGACTTGCCCATCGCGCCGATGAACAGCAGCAGGCAGAGGATCGTCATCGTGTCGAGGCGCATCCCCATGAAAGTGATGGTCGAACCCGCCATGCCCGGCGCAGCGGCAAGAATCTCGGGGATCGACACGGTACCGAACACCAGGAACGTGCCGAAGATGCCGAGCATGAAGCCAAGGTCGCCGACGCGGTTGACGACGAACGCCTTGATCGCCGCGGCGTTGGCGCTGGGCTTCTTGTACCAGAAACCGATGAGCAGATAGGATGCGAGACCGACGCCCTCCCAGCCGAAGAACATCTGGACGAGGTTGTTCGCGGTCACGAGCATCAGCATTGCGAAGGTGAAGAGCGAGAGATAGGCGAAGAAGCGCGGCTGGTCCGGATCCTCCTCCATATAGCCCCAGCTGTAGAGGTGGACGAGCGCCGACACGGTCGTGATCACGACGAGCATGACCGCGGTCAGCGTGTCGACGCGCAGCTCCCAGTTGAACTGGAGCGCGCCCGACGAAACCCAGTGCAGCACCGGGGTCACCGTCGCTTCGCCGCTGCCCGTCACGAAGGACAGGAAGATCGGCCA
>NZ_DASWTD010000254.1:0-1985 GCF_036402335.1 Sphingopyxis sp.
CCACTGCGACGGAACGACGCAGGGCTGCGGGCAACCGTGAAACAAGTTTGCAACAATGGCGTTGACCGTGAGTTCTCCCGAAAAAGGAGAATTTGATGGCCCTTCGCCAAACCCTGTCGGCTGCGCCGGCGCTGGCTTCCCGCAGACGAGCTTTTCCCGGTGAAGACGAGGCCTATACCAAGGCCCGCAAATCGCTGCTCGCCGAAGAGATCGACCTGCGCCGCAGGATGACTCGCGTCGCCGAGCAGCGGCGCCAGCTGCCACCGGGGCCGCTGATGAAGGATTACCGATTCAAGGATGCGAACGGCGCCGAACTGGGCCTCGCCGACCTGTTCGGCGAGCATGATACGCTGGTCAGCTATTTCTGGATGTACGGCCCCGAACGCGAGCGCCCCTGCCCGATGTGCACGAACTGGCTGGGTTCGGTCGACGGCAACGCCAACGACATCAAGCAACGCGTCGCCTTCAAGGTTTTCGGGCGTAGCCCCGTCGAACGCCAGAAGGCGTTCGCGCTCGAGCGCGGCTGGCAGGCGCTCGATTTCCTGCAGGTGGTCGGGAACGACTATGTCCGCGATTTCGACTTGCTGATGCCGGGTGGCGGCGACCTCGCGGCGATTGTCGTCTACAAGCGCGGCAAGGACGGTATCCGCCTGTTCTGGAAAAGCGACATGACCGCCGGCATGGCCGATCCGGGACAGGACCCGCGCGACGCGCCCGACATCGCCGCGCTGTGGAATATCCTCGACCTGACCCCCGGCGGGCGCGGAACCGACTGGTATCCCTCGCTGGAATATTAAGGATAAATGGGCTCTTTGGGGGTGGGACGCGGCGTTCACTCACCCCCTTCGATAGGCCGCAAGCCGTCGCGGTCGGCGGTCATGGTCATCGACGCCCCTCCCCGCATGGAGAGGTGCTGCCCCTATCAATCGGCCAGCGTGATCCGCTCATAGCGGTTC
Organism: Sphingopyxis sp.; assembly: GCF_036402335.1. Lineage (GTDB taxonomy): Bacteria > Pseudomonadota > Alphaproteobacteria > Sphingomonadales > Sphingomonadaceae > Sphingopyxis. The sequence continues at coordinate 957 of NZ_DASWTD010000254.1, forward strand.
ATATGATAATCGTGGCTGCCGAACTGGCCCTCGATCATCGTGGCGCGTTTGAAATAATGGCCGATGGCGAGTTCCTGCGTGATGCCGATGCCGCCATGCGTCTGGATCGCGTTCTGGCCGACGAAATTCGCCCCGCGGCTGACTTTCGCCTTCGCCGCCGAAACCGCTGCCATGCGCTCGTTCGCGGGCAGGTCGAGCTTGAGCACGCCCATGATCGTCATCGACCGCGCCTGTTCGACCTCCATGAACATGTCGACCATGCGGTGCTGGAGCACCTGGAACTTCGCGATCGGCACGCCGAACTGCTTGCGCTGCTGCGTATACTCCAGCGTGCCTTCATGGAGTTTCTGCATCACGCCGGTCGCCTCGGCGCACACCGCGACGGTCGCTTCGTCGACGATCCGCTCGATCAGCGGCAGGCCGTTTCCTTCCTGACCGAGAAGCGCATCGCCGGGGATCGCGACATTCTCGAAATAGACTTCGGATGCACGGCTGCCGTCGACGGTCGGATAGTCGCGGCGGACGATGCCGGGCAGATTGGCGTCGATCAGGAACAGCGACACGCCGTCGCGGTCGCGCGGATTACCTCCCGAGCGCGCGGTGACGAGCAGGTGCGTCGCCCACGGCGCGGCGATCACGACGCTCTTGTGCCCGTTCAGCAGATAGCCCGCGCCATCCTTCTTCGCCGTCGTACGGAGGTTGGCGAGGTCATAGCGGCCCTGCGGCTCGGCATAGGCAAAGGCGATAATCGCGTTGCCGGCGATGATCTCGGGGATCAGCGCGTCGGCCTGCGCTCCACCCGCTGCCTTCAGCGCACCGCCGCCGATCACGACGGTCTGGAGATAAGGCTCGATGCCGAGCACCTTGCCAAGTTCCTCCATCACGATCGCATTTTCGAGCGCGCCGCCGCCGAGGCCGCCCTGCTCTTCGCCGAACGCCGCACCGAGCATGCCGAGTTCCTGCGCCAGCGCCTGCCAGATCGCGGGATCGCGGCCCGCGTCGCTCGCGATGAACTTCTGGCGCGTTTCG
>NZ_DASWTD010000255.1:0-1784 GCF_036402335.1 Sphingopyxis sp.
GACCACCAGCGCGATCGCGATCGCGCTCGAGACGATCAGGAAGATCGCGGCATTGACGAGCATCATGCGCCGGTCGAGCAGGCGCAGCTCCCAGACGTGGCGGTCATGCTCGGGGCCGGTGCTCTCGGGATAGAGCATCTCGAGCTGACGGGAGCGATCGATCACGCGCGAGAGCCGCGAGGCGAGCAGGTTGAGGATCGCGCCGATCCCCGCAAGCAGGAAGACCGGCGCGACCGACAGCTGGATTGCCTGGGCGATGGTCGTGACGGCGGGTGCGGCTTCCATGTGTCTGAGATGACGCGACTGGGGCGTACGGGTCAAGAGGCTCACGGCTTGGTAACTCCCTCGCGCTAAAGACTCGGCCGATGACGAAACCCGTCCTGCCCGCCGCGCTTGCCGGGTCCGCGCCGTATCTTGCGGCCGAGCGGACGCGCGGACTTGCGCCCACGCTGGACGCCGCCGCGCGCGCCGCACCGCAAAGCCACCGTTTTCTGTCTCGCGGCTGGTTCGCCGCGGCGCTTGCACATTATGGCGGCGAGGACGACGCCTCGACGATCAGCGTCGCCCGCACCGATGGTTCGACGGTGCTCGCGCTGCCCTTCGTGCCGAAGGGGCCGCGCTGGCTGAGGGCAGGGGCGGTCCCCGGATGTTTCTGGCCCTTTCGCAGCTTCCCGCTGGCCGAGGACGCACGCGATGACGAAATCGGGGCGGCGCTGGCGCTGATCGCCGAGCACGCGCGCGTGCTTCGCCTCGGCCCCGTCTATGCTAACGACCCCGCTGTCGTGCGGCTGCGCGCTGTTGCCGAAAATTCGGGGTGGCGCGTGCTCTCGCGCAGGATTGCGACCAGCTATCTGCTCGATATCGAGGCGGCGCGCTCGGAAGGGGCATGGCCGAGAAACTCGACGCTCAGGAAGAACCGCTTCCACGAAAAGCATCTCGCTGCGCATGGCGCGCTCGACTGGCGCTTTGTGAGCGGCCCCGACTGGACGTCAGGCATTTTCGACGACCTCGCCGCGATCGAACAGAAGAGCTGGCTCGCCGAACGTACCGATGGTTCCGATGCCAAGTTCACCGAAAGCGGACATGGCGGCTTCTGGCGCGCCGCCGCGGCCGATCCCGGCATTGCGGCGGCGATGTGGGCCGCCATCCTCTATGTTGACGGCGAGCCCGCGGCGTTCTCGTTCGACCTTAATCTGGGTCGCACCAAATATGCGATCGCCAACAGCTATGATCCCGCCTTTGCGAAGCACAGCCCGGGCAAGCTGCTTTATTATCGCAACCTCATCCGCGGGATCGAGGATGGCATTACCCTGGTCGACTGGGGCGCCGGCGACAGCGGCTACAAGCGCGTGATCGGCGCCGAGGAGGGGCCAGAGATCGTCGACGTGCTGTTCGTCGCGCCCGGCGTTCCCGCCATGCTTGCGCGGCTCTTCGGGCGTCTCTGGAGCCGCAGCGGCAACTGATCCGCACCGCTTGCGAAAGCGTGGGCACATAGTAGAAGCCCGGGGATGGACAGCATCATCATCCGCGGCGGCAACCGCCTTTCGGGCAAACTCCCCATATCGGGCGCGAAGAATTCGGCGCTGACGCTCATGCCTTGCGCGCTGCTCACCGATGAGCCGCTGACGCTCCGCAACCTGCCGCGCCTCGCCGATGTCGACGGCTTCGGGCATCTGCTCAACCAGCTCGGCGTCTCGACGATGGTGGAAGGCGCGCGGCCTGAGGATTTCGGTCGCGTGATGACGATGCGTGCGGGCCGCGTAACCTCGACGATCGCGCCCTAT
>NZ_DASWTD010000256.1:0-2891 GCF_036402335.1 Sphingopyxis sp.
GATGCCGACCATGCCGACATTGACCCGCGCGGCGCATCGTCGAACGACAGCGCGATCATCTTCTGCGCCGCCGCCGGAACCGGCAGCAGCAGCAGCAGAATCAGTAAAGGCAGGAGCCCGCGCCGCAGCAAGGCAGCGTCAGCCCATCGTGGGGATGACGAACGCGTTGCCGCCGTCGGGCGATCCGTCGGGCCAGCGCTGCGTGATCGTCTTGACCTTGGTCCAGAATTTCACGCCTTCCATGCCGTGCTGGTTGGTGTCGCCGAACGCCGAACGCTTCCAGCCGCCGAAGCTATGATAGGCGACGGGCACCGGGATCGGGACGTTGATGCCGACCATGCCGACATTGACGCGCGCGGCGAATTCGCGCGCGGCGTGGCCATTGCGCGTGAAGATCGCGACGCCGTTGCCATATTGGTGCTTGCTGGGCAGTTCGAGCGCGGTTTCGAAATCGGGAGCGCGGACGATCTGCAGCACGGGGCCGAAAATCTCTTCCTTGTACGATTCCATGTCGGTCGTGACATGGTCGAACAGCGTCGGCCCGATGAAGAAGCCCTTTTCATGCCCCTGAAGCGCGAAGCCGCGGCCGTCGACGACCAGCTCGGCGCCTTCGTCGGCGCATTTCTGGATCCAGCCTTCGACCTTTTCCTTGTGCGCCTGCGTCACCACCGGGCCGTAATGCGCCTCGGCATCGGTCGACACGCCGACGCGCAGCGCCGCGATCGCAGGAATCAGCTTTTCCTTCAGCCGCTCGGCGGTCTCGTCGCCGACGGGAACGACGACCGGCAGCGCCATGCAGCGCTCGCCCGCCGAGCCGAAGGCTGCGCCGGTCAAATCGTTGACGACCTGATCGAGGTCGGCGTCGGGCATGACGATGCCGTGGTTCTTCGCGCCGCCCATCGCTTGCACGCGCTTTCCGTTAGCGACGCCGCGGTTGTAGACATAATGCGCGATGTCCGACGAGCCGACGAAGCTGACCGCGCCGATATCGGGATGGTCGAGGATCGCGTCGACCATTTCCTTGTCGCCATGGACGACCTGGCAGATGCCTTCGGGCAGTCCGGCTTCGCGGAAGAGTTCGGCGAGGCGAACGGGGACCGACGGGTCGCGCTCGCTCGGCTTGATGATGAAGGCGTTGCCGGTCGCGATCGCGACGCCCGACATCCACAGCGGGATCATCGCGGGGAAGTTGAACGGGGTTATCCCTGCCCCGATGCCGATCGGCTGGCGCATCGAATAGACGTCGATGCCGGGGCCCGCGCCCTGCGTATATTCGCCTTTCAGCACATGCGGGATGCCGCAGCAGAATTCGATGACTTCGAGACCCCGCTGGATGTCGCCCTTCGAATCGGCGATCACCTTGCCATGCTCGCTCGACAGCAGGTGCGCGAGTTCGTCCATATTCGCTTCGACGAGGCGCTTGAATTCGAACATCACGCGCGCGCGGCGCTGCGGGTTTGTCGCGGCCCATGCGGGCTGCGCCTTCTTCGCCGCGGCGACCACGCGTTCGAGAAGCGCCGCGTCGCCGAGGGCGACCTGCGCCTGAACGCCGCCGCTGTTGGGGTCGAAGACGTCACCCTGGCGGGCGCTGCCGCCGGCGCCGCCGACGATATGATGGTCGATCTGTCGCATGTTCGAGTCTCCCAAAAGATGTTGCCGCCGCCACAGACCAGTTGCGCATCATTTGCAAGGGATAGACTTGCAGCCCTGTCCTGCATATTTGCAGGTCATGGATTGGGATAGGCTGCAATATTTCCTGTTCGTCGCGCGCCACGGCACACTCGCGCGCGCCAGCGCGGCGCTGCACGTCGATGCGACCACGGTGAGCCGGCGGGTGAGCGCATTGGAGGCCGCGCTTGGCCAGACGCTCTTCGAACGCGCGCCGACGGGTTTTGTTCTGACCGCGGCCGGCCGGGCGCTCGTTCCGCACGCCGAAGCAATGGCAGCGGCGGTGGCGCGCATCCATATGGCTCCCGGCAGCGGGTCGGCGCTGTCGGGGCAACTCCGCGTCAGCGTATCCGAAGGCTTTGGCAACAGCTTCATCGCGCCGCGGCTCGCGCGTTTCGTCGTGGCGCATCCCGAGCTGGAGATCGACCTTGTCGCCTCGTCGGGCTTTCTCAATCCGTCGCGGCGCGAGGCCGACATGGCGGTGCTGCTCGCGCGGCCGCGCAAGGGCCCGCTGATCACGCGCAAGCTGTCCGATTACAGCCTCGGCATTTATGCACCCGCCGGCCGGCCCGACTGGCAGGCCGCCGTTGCAGCCGCGCCGCTGTCGCGCACGGGGATTCCCGTGATCGGCTATATGCCCGACATCCTCTATGCCCCCGAACTCGATTATCTGGGCGAGATCGAGCCGGGACTGCGCGCCACGGTGCGCTCGTCGAGCATCCTCGCGCAGCGGCGCATGATCGCGGGCGGCGCGGGGGTCGGCGTGCTCCCCTGCTTCCTCGCGGCGGGCGATCCTGCGCTGGTGCGCGTGCGCCCCGAGCAGGTGATTGCGCGCGCCTTCTGGCTCGCGCTCCACCGCGACGTCGCGCCGCAGCCGCGCATCCGCGCCTTCATCGACTGGCTCGATGCCGAGGTACGCGAGAGCCGGGGATTGCTGGTGCCCGCCTAGACCGGGCGCCAGCCGGAGGCGATCAGGCCGCCGTCGCCGAACAGTCTTTCGATCGCATCCGGACCCGCCACGGCACTGCGCAGCCTGTCCGCGAGCGGATCGTCGATAGAGCGCCCGCTGCGCAGGAAAGCAATCCATGCGGCGATAGCGGACTCGAGCGACGGGCAGCGCTGTCCGCGCCTCTGATGCCAGGCCAGCGCTTCGAGCCAGCGCTGCGGGATTTTCTGGCTGCCATCCATCGCAATCTGGGTCAGCCGGTGGTGGAGCGCGGGGT
>NZ_DASWTD010000257.1:0-10160 GCF_036402335.1 Sphingopyxis sp.
AACGAGCGCAGCGGCTGCAGCGCCGAACAATAGCATCATCGGCGGTGCCGGAACAGGGGTCGGATCGCCTGACGATCCGCCATGGCTGCTGCTGCCGCCCGAGCTGGACGAAGAGGAAGATGATGAGCTGCTGCTCGACGACGAGGAAGACGAGCTGCTGGTCGTGCCAAAGCTGCTGGTGCCGCCCGTCGCGCCCGACGAGGTTGCGCCGCCCGACGAGCTGCTGCTCGATGACGAAGACGAGGAGGACGAAGACGAGCTCGAGCTGCTCGAGCTGCCGCCCTTCGACGAACCGCCCCAGCCCGAGCTGCCCTTCGACGAATTGCCGTGCGACGAACCATGCGAGGATCCGTGCGAGCTGCCGCCCTTCGACGAACCGCCCGACGAGGACGAGCTCGACGATGACGAGGACGACGATGACGAGGAGCTCGACGACGAGCTGCTGCTCGTGCTGGTGGTGCTGACGCTGCCCGTCGACGTGCTGACGCTGCCAGTCGAGGTCGAGACGCTGCCGGTCGAGGTCGAGACGCTGCCCGTCGACGTCGATACGCTACCCGTCGAAGTCGACACGCTGCCGGTGGAGGTCGAGACGCCCGACGAGGTGCTGGTCGACGTGCTGACGCCGCCAGTGGTCGTCGAGGTGACGACGATGCTGCCGCTGCTGCCGCCGCCGCTGCTGCCGCCGAAGAAACCGCCAAAGAAGCCGCCGCCGAAACCGCCGCCAAAGCCGCCGCCGATGACCGTCACGCCGCTACCGCCGCCACCGCCGCCTTCCCAGCCGCGCTGCGGGAAGGGCGCGTAAGGGATCGGAGGGAGCGGGATCGTCTGCGTCACGACCTGCGTCTGCGGGGTCGCGGTGCGGATCACGCGCTTCGTAGTGACGACGCGGCGCACGCGCTTCACCGGCTTGCGAGCGGCGTGGCGCTTGCGCACCACCTTCTTGCCGGCACAGGGCGAGCAGGATTGAACCGTCTGCGCGCGCGCCTTCGGCACGTCCGCGATCTGCATTGCGCCGCTACCGATGATCGCGCCGCCGCAGGTGCAGGCGCAAAGCTTGGCGAGGGCCATTCGGACAGACATAGGTTTCTCTTTCTTTCCCGTTGCAGGTGCGAAGCGCCATCGACCGACCACCCGATTTCGCCTTTGCTATAACCCAAAAGGCCAAAGCTTTATGAACACGGCAATTGCGTTAACCGCGTTTACCTGTCCGACAGCGGGAAAAGGGCGGTGGAATCAACCAAAAACACCGTATCTGTCCCAAAACAGAACGTAAACTGCAACGATTCTATGCGATTGGTTAATATTCGGCCCTAAATGGCACCTCCCGCAGCACGATCCGCGACCGGGATTTGCACTTCCATCCGGCGCCGGTTCAGCCCGGCTTAACGGGCGCGATGCGATGCGCTGCTTCGACGCTTGTATCGTGGCCAGCGGCTGGTTATAGGCGCGCCACTCCCCGCACCGCTTGGCGGCCCGCGGGCGACAGGAAAGGACGCGAGAGCCCCTCATGCCGACCAAGATTGCCGATGTTGGCGCAGACGCGCTTCGCGAAGCCAGATCCAATCTCGATTCGGATTATGTCCCCAGCGACGACGAAGAGTTCATGAACGAGCGGCAGCAGGATTATTTCCGCGGCCTGCTTTTCGCCTGGAAAAAATCGATCCTGAGCGAATCCGAATCGACGCTGGCGCATTTGCAGGACGGGCCGCTGCGCGAACCCGACCTTGCCGACCGGGCGTCGAGCGAGACCGACTGGGCGATCGAATTGCGCACCCGCGACCGCCAGCGCAAGCTGATCGCCAAGATCGATTCGGCGATCCGCCGCATCGACGAAGGCGAATATGGCTATTGCGCGGTCACCGGTGAACCGATTTCGCTCGCGCGCCTGCAGGCCCGCCCGATCGCGACGATGACGCTGGAGGCGCAGGAGCGTCACGAGCGCAACGAACGGATTTCGCGCGAAGATTAATCGCGCGCGCTGGCGTCCCATTTACGATTCCGCAACGACCTGTCCCTAGATTCGCGATCCTGACATTCAACGCGGGGAACAGGTCGCAATGGAATCGCGCGGTCCATCATCAGTAGACGAAGAAGTCGCGGCGCTGTCGCGCGGTGCCGATCGGGACAGCCTGTTCATGCAGGCCAGCCTGATCCTTCCCGGCCAGTCCGATCCCGTCGTCGTGCGCGTGCGCAACCTGTCCGCGGGCGGAATGCTGGCGGAGGCGAAGGCCAGGATTGCGCAGGACGCGACCGTCGAGGTCGAACTGCGCAATGTCGGGCAGGTTCCCGGACGCGTCGTGTGGGCGGGCGAAGGCAAGTTCGGCATCGCGTTCGACCGGCCGGTCGATCCGCAGGCGGTGCGTCGTCAGGTGGTTTCGGAGTCCGATCTGCCGCCGCATCTCCGGCGCACAGGCCTCGAACGAGGGCCTCTGTACCGCCGACGCTGATGCGTCCTGCATAGGGCGGCATCAGCGGGCGGTTGCCGCGATCGTCAGGCGATCGCGAGCATCTCTTCCTTGAGTCTCAGTTTCTGCTTTTTCATCTGGGCCAGCACGCCTGCGTCGGGACAGGGGCGGCGTTCCTCATTCGCAATTTTCTCGTCGAGGTCCGCATGGCGGGACTTCAGGGCGGAAAGGTGCGACGTGCTCATATGCCATTCTCCTTTTTCGACTCGATTGGCATGGCTGAGTAAATCACGAATCGGACCGAATGTCGTCGTGATTCGGTCAGCCGGTCCCCGTTGCGGACCAGTGGTGAACGTGGCAGGGAGACCGGTGTGAGCCCCGAGGAAATTACCCAGCGCCTGGAACTGCTTCGCGTCGAGCATCGCGATCTCGACGCTGCGATCATTGCGCTCGGCACGGGCGCGGTCCCCGACCAGTTGCAGCTTGCGCGGCTGAAGAAGCGCAAGCTCAGGCTGCGCGACGAAATCGCCTGGTGCGAGGACCAACTGGTTCCCGACATCATCGCGTGAATCAAAACGGGACGGCTTCGGGGTCAGATTTCATGGTTACCGCCATTGCCGAGTGCGGGGGCCGCATGGCATCCCCGCCGTCATGGTCGGTGGGCGAACGAACATGATGGCAATCGGCGTACCGGTGCAGCGCGCGCAGGTCGAAAATCTCTATGTCGAGGCGATGCTGCTCGCCGATGAAGCGCACGCTGCCTTTGCGGCGCAGCGCGACCTCGGGACCGCGCAGGGCGGCGCGCTGGGGCAAATCGGCCTCGCTTGCGAATCGCTGAAGACGACGACGCGCCTGATGCACATTATCGCATGGCTGCTCCACCGCCGCGCGATGTTCGCGGGCGATCCGGGCGCGGGCCCGAACGACAGCGCCGCGCGGATCGGCGAGCCGGTTGGTGCCGACTGGGATGTCTGCTCGGGTTTCGACGCGTCGATCCGCCGCGTGATCGCCGCCAGCGAACGGCTGTTCGAACGCATTGCCCAGATCGAAGCGGGATGGGATGCGCCGCGGGTACGGGCACCGGTGCAGCAGTTGCTGGCACAGCTCGAGGCGCGGCTGTAATAGCGGCGGGTGACTGAAACTGCCGCTAAACGACCGGGAGCTGCCGATAGGGGATGTGCACCCCGGCGAAAGCCGGGGCCCAGAGCGTAATCGCGCAATGCCAGCCTTCTGACCCCATGGGCCCCGGCTTTCGCCGGGGTGCACAAAAGGGACAGCTCCCACCCCAAATCAGACGCTCGAAAAAAGGCCTTTCCTACATTATCCGGCCATGCCAGCCTTCATTTCGGCTCTTTCATCGGGTGGACAAAAGCGTTTGCCGGCCGATGTGGGCAAACGGTCAGGGCCGGGCGCTTCCAGCACCCGGCAGGGTCAAATGGAACGGCGCACAAGGCTGACCTTTACTGAACTTTGGGCAATGTTGCGGCGCAGCGGCAGCTCTCCACCCCGAAGCCGACGACCGTCAGGCAAGCTCGAACATCGCCGCGATGCGCTCGGATTGGGTCGGTTCGAAGCGCGACCAGCCATCGGGGCCAAGCTTTTCCAGCGGGCGGAAGCGCGCCTTGTATGCCATGCGCGCCGATCCTTCGATCCAGTAACCGAGATAGACATAGGGCAGCCCGACGCGTGCCGCACGCTGGATGTGATCGGCGATGATATAGGTACCGAGCCCCTCGCGCATCGGATGGGCGGCGTCGAAGAAGCTGTAGATCATCGACAGTCCATCGCCCTGCCGGTCGGTCAGGCAGCAGCCGACGAGGCGGCCCTTGCTGCCGTCCGCCACCGGCTCGCGATATTCGATCATATAGCTGTCGACCGGAGTTTGCTCGACCATGTCGGCAAAATCCTGCTCGTCCATGTCGGCCATGCCGCCATCGGGATGACGCGAGCCGAGATAGGATCGCAGCAATGCATATTGCTCCTCGGTCGCCCATGGCTTGCACGCCGTGGCGACCAGATCGCCGTTGCGGCGCATGTTGCGCTTCTGCGAGCTGCTTGGGGTGAACTCGCTTGCGCAGACGCGCACCGACACGCACGCCGAACAGTCGGCACAGCTCGGGCGATAGGCGACCGACTGGCTGCGACGGAACCCGATGCGCCCGAGCGCGTCGTTGAGTTCGTTCGCCGTGTTGCCGCTGAGTTCGGTGAACACCTTGCGCTCGGTCTTACCCGCCAGATAGGGGCAAGGCGCGGGGCTGGTGACGAAAAAGCGCGGAAAACGGAACGGTGCGGACACGCGAGAAAGACCTCCGGACTGGCGATGCGGAGCCCCCCGACGCGGGTCCGACGCGCTACTTGCACCAACTATGCCGCGCGGCGTCAATGGTGCAAAGCGCATTTACCATTTTAGTCCGTCCCGTTCTGAATCAACGGGAAAATTTTGTGAATCGGCCGGTAACTTTTGTGCCGATTTGAATCGGATCAGCTGTATCCGCGCAGTTCGTCGCCGGTCAAAGTGGCGACGTGGAGGACGTTGGTCGATCCCGGCGTACCGAACGGAACCCCCGCCATCATGACGAGCTTCGCGCCGGCCTTGCAGATGCCGTGGCGCAGCGCCATGCGCTTGCCCTTGGCGATCATCTCTTCGAAGCTGCCGATGTCCTTGGTCGGCACAGCGTGTGCGCCCCACAGCAGGCCCATGCGCCGCGCCGCCTCGCGCTTCGGCGTCAGCACGAGCAGCGGGGCTCCTGGGCGCTCGCGCGCAACGCGGCGCGCGGTCGACCCCGAAGCGGTGAAACAGATGATCGCATCGGCGGCGATCGTCTGGATGATCGTGCCCGCCGCCTCGGCCAGCGCATCGGCCGTCGTCGCGTCGGGCGCGGTCTCGGTGAAATGGAGGCGGCGATAATAATCGGGATCGCTTTCGACCGAGCGCGCGATCGAATCCATCATGGTGACAGCTTCGACCGGGAAGGAACCCGCCGCAGTCTCGGCCGACAGCATGATCGCATCCGCCCCGTCGTACACGGCCGTGGCAACGTCGGACACTTCGGCGCGCGTCGGCGACGGCGAGACGATCATCGATTCGAGCATCTGCGTTGCGACCACCACAGGCTTGCCCATCCGCCGCGCGGTCGCGACGATGCGCTTCTGGAGCGGCGGCACCGCCTCGGGCGGCAGTTCGACACCCAGGTCGCCGCGCGCGACCATTGCCGCATCGGCAAGCTCGAGGATTTCCTCGATCCGCTCCACCCCCGACGGCTTCTCGAATTTCACCAGCAACGCCGCCTTGCCGCCGATCAGCCGCCGCGCCTCGGCGACGTCCTCGGGGCGCTGGACGAACGACAGCGCAATCCAGTCGACATGCTGTTCGAGCGCGAAGGTCAGGTCCTTGCGGTCCTTTTCGGTCAGCGCCGCCAGCGGGACGACGACGTCGGGGACGTTGACGCCCTTGCGGTCCGAAATCCTGCCGCCGACCTCGACGATGGTTTCGATACGATCCGGCGCAACGCTCTTCACGCGCAGCACCAGCTTGCCGTCGTCGATCAGCAACCGCGTGCCGGGTTCGAGCGCCGCGAACAATTCGGGGTGCGGCAGATGGACCCGCGTCGCGTCGCCCGGCGCCTTGTCGGCATCGAGCGTAAACGCCTTGCCCTTCCCCAGTTCGACGGGGCCGTCCCTGAACGTCCCGACGCGCAATTTCGGCCCCTGCAGGTCGACGAGGATCGTCGTCGGGCGGCCGGTGTCCTTTTCGAGCGCGCGGATCGCGGCGATCACCTTCGCATGCCCGGCATGATCGCCATGGCTCATGTTGACGCGAAAGGCGTCGGCGCCCGCCCGGTGCAGTTCGGCAATCATCTCGGGGTTGGCACTGGCGGGGCCAAGCGTCGCCAGGATGCGAACCTTGCGCTGGCGGGGAGTAAAGCTCTGAACCACAAATGCTCCGATGACGTGGGTAGGTTAGGTCGGGGACGCTAGGGCAATGCCGTCTTGATGCCGTCAAGGCAACAACCGTATAGCTATTCAACCATCAAAGGAGCCAGCATGTCCTGCAGCGACGACCAGACGAACGGCAATGATGCTCTCGACAGCCTCAACGATGCCGCCGCGGCCGCGGCGTTCCGCCGCCTCGTCCGCCTGCTCCGGCATCGCAGCGACGCCGCGAACATCGACCTGATGGGCCTCGCCGGATTTTGCCGCAACTGCCTGGGCGACTGGATCGCCGAGGCGGGCGATATGGACAGGGAAACCGGCCGCGCGATCGTCCACGGCATGGCGACCGCCGAATGGAAAGCCCGCTTTCATACGGCCGCGACCCCCGAACAGCTCGCACGGATGGAAGAAAGCATGGCCAAGAATCCCTGACGCCGCTAATCGGGCGCCGAGGCGATTCTCGCCACGCAATCATCCCATCCGAGCGGAGTATAAAATGAGCGAAGCCACCGTATCCGACGAACAACTGCGCCTTTTCATCGAGCGCATCGAGCGTCTGGAAGAAGAGAAGAAGGGCATCGCCGACGATATCCGCGACACCTATAATGAAGCGAAATCGCAGGGTTACGACCCGAAGATCATGCGCCAGATCGTTCGCCTGCGCAAATTGCCGGTGCACGACCGCAAGGAAATGGAAGCGATTCTCGACGTCTATAAATCGGCGCTCGGAATCGACTGACACCAACCCCGCCAAGCCACAGGAGAGTGACGATGTTCAGCACCACCACCAACAATGTCGAAGGCCGTCCGGTCCGCGAATATCTGGGCATCGTCACCGGCGAGGTGATCGTCGGCGCCAACCTGTTCCGCGACCTGTTCGCCAGCATCACCGACATCGTCGGCGGCCGCTCGGGCAAATATGAGGACGTCCTCGCCCGCGCGCGCAAGGAAGCGATCGCCGAGATGGAAGCCGAGGCTGCGCGCCTCGGCGGCAATGCGGTGATCGGCGTCGATCTCGATTATGAAGTGCTCGGCCAGAACGGGTCGATGCTGATGGTCAGCGCGTCGGGAACCGCCGTGGTTGTCTGATGCCGTTGTCTCTTGGCGCGCGCCGCGCTAGGGCGGCGCCAGATTTTTCCTTTGAGGAGGTAGGCCGTGGCCGGCCATAGCAAATTCAAGAACATCATGCACCGCAAGGGTGCGCAGGACAAAAAGCGCAGCACGCTTTTCTCGAAGCTCGCGCGCGAAGTCACCGTCGCGGCGAAGATGGGCCTGCCCGATCCCGACGCGAACGCGCGCCTGCGCGCCGCAGTCAACGCCGCCAAGGCGCAATCGATGCCCAAGGACAATATCCAGCGCGCGATCGACAAGGCCGCGGGCGGCGAAGGCGAGAATTACGAAGAAATCCGCTACGAGGGCTATGGCCCCGGCGGTGTGTCGCTGATCGTCGAGGCCCTCACCGACAACCGCAACCGCACCGCGACCAACGTCCGCACCGCGTTCAGCAAGAATGGCGGCAACCTGGGCACGTCGGGTAGCGTCAGCCACGGTTTCGACCGCCTCGGCATGATCAGCTACGCCGCCAAGGCGGGCGACGCCGACACGGTGTTCGAAGCTGCGCTCGACGCCGGCGCCGACGATGTCGAATCGTCGGAGGACGGCCACGACATCTGGACCAGCGTCGACAGCCTGCACGAAGTCGCAAAGGCGCTCGAAGCCAAGCTCGGCGAAGCCGAGGGCGTGAAGCTTGCCTGGCGCCCGACGCTGAAAAGCGAAGTCGCCGACGAAGCGACCGCGCAAACGCTGTTCAAGCTGATCGATACGCTCGACGACGACGACGACGTCCAGACCGTGTGGGGCAATTACGAAATCCCCGACGCGGTGATGGAGAAGCTGGGTTGAACGACAACGCGGCGGCAGGCGGCGAAGACCGGATTCGATCCGTCCTCGAAACCTATGCCGCCGCATGGAAATCGGGCGATCTAGCGGCCATTGCCGCCGCCTATCACGACGATTTCACCCTGCATTATCCCGGTGCCCATGCCTTGTCGGGTGTCCATGCCGGAAAGATCGCCGCGCTGACTGTCCTCGCGGATTTCTCGCGGCGGACGAGCCGGAAACTTGTCGAAATCGTCGACATCATGGCCGGGTTGCACCGCGGCGCCATCATCGCCCGCGAGCAGCTCGGCCGGGACGATGCCGCGGTCGAGGTCGAACGCGTGCTCGTCTATACCGTCGCCGACGGCCTGCTGCACGAATGCTGGATCCACGACGCCGATCAGGAGCTGATCGACCGGCTGGTCGGTCCGGCCTGATCCCGTGATCATCCTCGGTCTCGACCCCTCGCTCAGCTGCACCGGCTGGGGCGTCATCCGCGTCGAGGGCAGCCGGATCAGCCACATCGCCAACGGACAGGTGAAGACCGACGCGAAGGCTCCCCTTCCCGACCGGCTTGCGCATCTCGATACCGTGCTCGCCGCAGTGATCGCCGATCATGCGCCCGGGTGCGCCGCGGTCGAGGAAGTTTTCGTCAACGATAATCCGCAATCGACGCTGAAGCTCGCACATGCGCGCGGCGTCGTCCTGCTCGGCTGCGCGCGCGGCGGGCTGACGGTCGCCGAATATGCGCCGCGGCTGGTCAAGAAGGCGATCGTCGGCACTGGCGGCGCGGCAAAGGAACAGGTGCAGGCGATGCTGCGCGTCCTGCTGCCCGGCGCGAAGGTCGCGGGCGCCGATGCGGCTGACGCCCTCGCGGTCGCGATCTGCCATGCAAACCACCGGCCCAAGGTTTAAATCCTCACGCCGCTCGCCCTGAGCTTGTCGAAGGGCCGTTCTTCTCTTAAGGAGAACAAAAGGGGAAGGACGGGCTTCGACAAGCTCGGCCCGTACGGATGTTGGAAACCAGATGATCGCCAAACTCACCGGACGGCTGGACAGCAGCACCGCAGGCCACGCGGTGATCGACGTCGGCGGCGTCGGTTATCTGGTCGAGGCGTCGGCGCGGACGCTCGACGCGCTCGGCCCGGTCGGCGGCGACGTCACCATCCACACCGAAATGCTCGTCGGCGAGGATTTCCTGCGCCTGCTCGGCTTCGCCAAGGCCGAGGAGCGCGACTGGTTCCGCCTGCTCACCAGCGTCCAGGGCGTCGGCGCGAAGGTCGCGCTCGCGATCCTCTCGGCACTCGAAATCGGCGACCTCCAACGCGCCCTCGCCAGCGGCGACAGCGCGATGATCGCGCGCGCGAACGGCGTCGGGCCGAAGCTCGCGCAGCGGATCACGCATGAGCTGAAGGACAAGGCG
The DNA here is from genome assembly GCF_036402335.1 of Sphingopyxis sp. Taxonomy (GTDB): domain Bacteria; phylum Pseudomonadota; class Alphaproteobacteria; order Sphingomonadales; family Sphingomonadaceae; genus Sphingopyxis. The sequence continues at coordinate 9,640 of NZ_DASWTD010000257.1, forward strand.
GGCGCACTCGGTGGGATCGCCGGTTCGAGTCCTACCCGGGGAGGCGCACCCGGCCCGCTCGGCGATGCCGTCACCGCCCTCACCGGCCTCGGCTTCAAACCCGGCGAGGCGAGCTCCGCGGTTGCGGCAGCCAGCGAGGAACTGGGTGCGGGAGCCAGCCTCGACGCACTGGTGCGTGTGGCCCTCAAAAAGGCGGCCAAGTGAAAAAGCGAACTTCTCATACTCTCGTCATGCTGAACTTGTTTCAGCATCCATGGCCCTGACCTCCCCGCCCATGCGCGACGTCTTTCAGCCCTGCACCTACATCCTCGCCAGCCATCGCAACGGCACGCTCGACATCGGCGTAACCTCCAGTCTTGTGCAGCGGATATGGCAACACCGGAACGGAGCGACCGGTGGCTTTGCCGACCGTCATCGCGCCTACCGGCTCGTCCATTTCGAGCTTTTCGGGACAATGGCCTTGGCCATTACGCGCGAAAAGCAGCTCAAGAACTGGCATCGACCATGGAAGATGAACCTCA
>NZ_DASWTD010000258.1:0-2057 GCF_036402335.1 Sphingopyxis sp.
CGCATCGACCGTTTAGAGTCAAGACAGGGCTGATATGGCTGGCAACGAACCGAGTGCGCGTCCGCGCTCCCCGCATCTGCAGGTGTATAAATGGAGCCCGTCGATGGCGGTCTCGATCCTCCATCGCGTCAGCGGTGACGGTCTCGCGATTGTCGGCGCCCTGCTGTTTCTCTGGTGGCTCGGCGCGCTCGCCGCGGGCCCCGATGCCTATGCGGCCTTTATCGCCTGCGTCTGGAAAGACCCGGCCCCCGAAATCGGCCTCTTCCACCAGATTACCAATATCCTTGGCAAGATAGTGCTGGTCGGATTGACCTGGGCCTTTTTCCAGCATCTCTTCTCGGGCCTTCGCCACTTCATACTCGACATCGGCGCAGGCTACGAGCTCAAGACGAACCGGCTGTGGTCGAGCGTCGTGATCGCCGCGGGTGTGGTCGCGACTGTCCTGACCTGGTTCTATATTCTGGCGAGGGCACTCTGATGGGCAACGGCACGCATCTCGGCAAGGTTCGCGGGCTGGGCTCGTCGGGGCATGGTTCGCATCATTGGCTGCAACAGCGGCTGACTGCACTCGGCAATATCCTGCTCGTCGGCTTCCTCTTCGTCTCGCTCATCCGCCTGCCGCTCGGCGATCATGGTGCGGTGCATCGCTGGGCATCGAACCCCACCGTCGCGCTCGCGCTGATCCTGATGCTCGTCAGCATCTTCTGGCACCTGCGGCTCGGCCTGACGGTCCTGATCGAGGACTATGTCCATGGCGAGGCGACCAAGCTCCTGTCGCTTGTCCTTCTCAACTTCTACGCGATCGGCGGCGCCGCCTACGGCATCTTCGCCGTCGTCCGCATCGCGCTTGCGCCCGCCACCGGGCTCGTTCCGGGGGGTATGTAAGATGACCGACGCCTATAAAATCATCGACCATGTCTATGACACCGTCGTCGTCGGCGCCGGCGGATCGGGCCTGCGCGCGACAATGGGCAGCGCCGAAGCGGGGCTCAAGACCGCGTGCATTACCAAGGTGTTCCCGACGCGCAGCCACACCGTTGCGGCGCAGGGCGGCATCGCCGCCAGCCTCGGCAATAATTCGCCCGACCATTGGCAGTGGCACATGTACGACACCGTCAAAGGTTCCGACTGGCTCGGCGACCAGGACGCGATCGAATATATGGTGCGCGAGGCGCCGAACGCGGTCTACGAACTCGAGCACGCCGGTGTGCCGTTCAGCCGCAACCAGGACGGCACCATCTACCAGCGCCCGTTCGGCGGCCATATGCAGAATATGGGCGAAGGCCCTCCGGTCCAGCGTACCGCTGCCGCGGCTGACCGTACCGGCCACGCGATGCTTCACGCGCTCTATCAGCAGAGCCTGAAGTATGACGCCGACTTCTTCGTCGAATATTTCGCGCTCGACCTGATCATGGAAGACGGCGCCTGCCGCGGCGTCATCGCGCTGTGCATGGAGGATGGCAGCATTCATCGCTTCCGTTCGCAGGCCGTCGTGCTCGCGACCGGCGGCTATGGCCGCAGCTATTTCACCGCGACGTCGGCGCACACCTGCACTGGCGACGGCGGCGGCATGGTGCTGCGCGCCGGCCTGCCGCTGCAGGACATGGAATTCGTCCAGTTCCACCCGACCGGCATCTATGGCGCCGGCGTGCTCATCACCGAGGGTGCGCGCGGCGAGGGCGGTTACCTCACCAACTCCGAAGGCGAGCGGTTCATGGAACGCTATGCTCCCTCGGCAAAGGATCTCGCGTCGCGCGACGTCGTTTCGCGCTCGATGGCGCTCGAAATCCGCGAAGGACGCGGCGTCGGCCCGCACAAGGATCATATCTACCTGCACCTCGACCATATCGATCCGGCGGTGCTCCACGAACGGCTTCCCGGCATCACCGAAAGCGGCAAGGTCTTCGCGGGCGTCGACCTGACGCGCCAGCCGCTGCCGGTCGTGCCGACGGTGCACTACAATATGGGCGGCATCCCGTGTAATTATCATGGCGAAGTCGTGACGCTCGGCAAGGACGGCCCCGACACCGTGGTCCCCGGCCTGTTCGCGGTCGGCG
>NZ_DASWTD010000259.1:0-9126 GCF_036402335.1 Sphingopyxis sp.
TGTTGCTGCTGGCCAAAGCTCTTGCCGAAGTTGAGGCCCCAGCGAATCTGCGAATTTTCGGCGCGATCGAAATTGACCGGCCGCTGGTCGATCGCCAGCAGCACGCCATTCTCGTCGCGCTGCACGCGATCGGGGAAGGCGGCCTCGATTTCGGGGGTGAGCAGGGGAAAATTGTTCGCCGTGTCATAGCTTTTGTTGCTGTTGTAATTGACCGAAAGGTTCAGCCCCTCGAGCATCGGCGGCGACCAGTTGAGCCCGAGCTTCAAATCGCGGCGCTGCTCGGCGAGCAGGAAGGGGTTGCCGCCGGTGATCGTCGAGATCTGGACGGTTTCGCCGTTCCGCAGGTCATAATATGTCACCCCGTCGGTCGTCAGCGGTGCGGCACCGAGCTGCTGGATTCCCGGAGCAGCCTCGTCCTGGTTGAAGCTCGCGATCAGCGACAGATTGTCGGTGACACCCCAGTTGAGGTTCGCCCCCCAGCTCTTGAGCGCCTGAAAATCGCTGGGATTCTGCACCTGACCGCTCAGCGTCAGCGAAACGCGGCCGATATTGCCGACCTCATATTCGGGATCGAGCAGCGGCACGGTCAGCGATCCGAACACGCTGGGCAGGTCGCGCGCGAGCTCGGTCGTGACTATGTCGCCCGACCGGTCCGAACGGCTGTCGAACCGGAGTCCTGAATAGCTGCCCGTGATCGACGCGCGGATCGGCCCGGCCCAGCCCTCGGTCACCGTGCCCGAGAGGTTGGCGTTGGCGCCGAAGGTCTGCTGGCTGCTGTCGAAGCGGTCGGTGGTTTCGAAGGGCGGGATGGTTCCCTGATCGTCCCGGATGACGCGTTGGGTATAGGTGCGCTGATCGGCGTCGGCATAATTGCCCGACACCGACCAGCGCCAGTCGCCGAGCATGCCGTTGACGCTGGCGGTGGTGGTGAGGTTGCGCGCGCGGCTGTCGCGTTCGAGCGGGTCGCCGACGCCCCCCAGCCCGGGACCGAGCAACGAGAGCGTGTCGGTCTGGTCGAGGCGGACATTGACCGACGCGTCGGTGACCTTGTTCAGGCTGCGCTGGATCGTTGCATCGATCGAATATTCGTCGGACGCGCCGAGCAGGCTGCGTGCCGCAGCCCCCGCGGCCAAGGCCTGGCCGGCCGCGTCGGAAGCATAGTCGAGGCCCCGCTCGCTCTCGAGTAGCATCGACTTGTGATCCCAGCCGGCATTGACGTTGAGGCGGCCATTGTCGCCGATCGCCAGGAAGCTCGGCTGGATCTCGCTCTGGAACCGCCCGCCCTGCGTCGGGATGCCGCCCTCGCCCTCGACCGCGATCTGGCGGAAATTGGGCTTGAGCACCATGTTGACGACGCGCTCATCGGCCGAATAGCCATATTGGAGCGCGACTTCCTCGGGGAAAACCTCGACCTTGGCGATCGCTTCGGGGGGCAGGTTGCGCACTTCGCCGAACCCCCCGATGCGGCGGCCGTTGACGAGGATGATCGGTCGCCCGCCGCCGCGTCCGCGGCCCGAGCGCGTCTGCGGCGCGAGCGCGTCGAGCAGTTCGGAAACGTTCGACACGCCATAGCTCGCGATCGCCGCCTCATCGAGTTCGGCCTCGGCCTTGATGTCGGTGTCGAGTTGCCCGGCGAGGCGCGGCGCGGTGACGACAATCTCGTCCTCGCTGTAATCGTCATAGGCGTCCTCGACATCCTCGGGCGCAGCGACGGCGGATTCGGCCGGCTGTTCGGCCACCGCTGCCGCAGCGGGCGGGCCGATCGGCGCCTCGGCCATCGCCGGCAGCGCGAACGAGGCCCCGGCCGCCAGCAGGGCGGCGCGCGCGGAAATGGAGAGGCGGATGTTATTCATCGGGGAGAACCTTTGTTTCTTTATCTGTCTTCAGTTTTTATTTGCATGACAGGGCTTAACGCTCGCTGACCCCGCGCTTTGTTCGCGGTTCATCTATGTCGCGCAATTGTCGCAACAATGTGTCGAGGCCATGCCCGTTCGACGGGCGGCCGATATCGACCGCTGGACAGCGGGGCGATGCCTCTTTATCGGCCACCCATGACGACTCCCGACTCCTCCGCTCCGTCCAAAGCCGATATCGGCGAATCCATCCTGATCGTCGATTTCGGCAGCCAGGTGACCCAGCTCATCGCCCGCCGCGTCCGCGAAGCCGGCGTGTATAGCGAGATCGTCCCGTTCAGCGCCGCCGAGGCGGCGCTCGAGCGGATGAAGCCCAAGGGCGTGATCCTCTCCGGCTCGCCCGCATCGGTCCCTGCGACCGGCAGCCCGCGCGCACCGCAATCGATCTTCGACAGCGGTCTCCCCATCCTCGGCATCTGCTACGGCCAGCAGGTGATGAGCCAGCAGCTCGGCGGACAGGTCGAACCCGGCGGCATAGATGGGGAACGCGACGGCGAATTCGGCCGCGCCTTCCTGACCGTCACCGAACCCTGCGTGCTGTTCGACGGCCTGTGGGAGGTCGGCGAGCGCCATCAGGTATGGATGAGCCACGGCGACCGCGTGACGCAATTTGCTCCCGGCTTCCGCATCGTCGCGATCAGCGACGGCGCGCCCTTCGCGCTCATCGCCGACGACGAGCGCCGCTATTACGGCACGCAGTTCCACCCCGAGGTCGTCCACACCCCGGATGGTGCCAAGCTGATCGCGAACTTCGTCCGCCACGTCTGCGGCTGCAGCGGCGACTGGACGATGGCCGAGTTCCGCGCCACGAAAATCGCCGAAATCCGCGCGCAGGTCGGCGACCAGCGCGTGCTGTGCGGCCTGTCGGGCGGGGTCGACAGCGCGGTCGCCGCGGTGCTGATCCACGAGGCGATCGGCGAGCAGCTCACCTGCGTCTTCGTCGACCATGGCCTGCTCCGCATGAACGAGCGCGAGCAGGTCGAGCGCCTGTTCCGCGATCACTACAACATTCCGCTCGTCGTCGTGGACGCCGAAGAACGCTTCATGGCTGGCCTCGCGGGGGTTACCGACCCCGAAAAGAAGCGCAAGTTCATCGGCGCCGAGTTCATCAACGTGTTCGAGGAGGAGGCGAAGAAGATCGGCGGCGCCGATTTCCTCGCGCAGGGCACGCTCTATCCCGACGTGATCGAGAGCGTCAGCTTCACCGGCGGACCGAGCGTGACGATCAAGAGCCACCACAATGTCGGCGGCCTGCCCGAGCGCATGAACATGAAGCTCGTCGAACCCTTGCGCGAACTGTTCAAGGACGAGGTCCGCCTGCTCGGCAAGGAACTCGGGCTGCCCGACATCTTCGTCGGCCGCCACCCCTTTCCCGGTCCCGGCCTCGCGATCCGCATCCCCGGCGAAGTCAGCAAGGAGCGTTGCGACATCCTGCGCAAGGCCGACGCGGTCTATCTCGAGGAAATCCGCAATGCGGGTCTCTACGATGCGATCTGGCAGGCGTTCGCGGTGCTGCTCCCTGTCAAGACCGTCGGCGTGATGGGCGACGGCCGCACCTACGATCATGTCTGCGCATTGCGCGCCGTCACCTCGACCGACGGTATGACCGCCGACATCTACCCGTTCGACGCCAGCTTCCTCTCGCGTTGCGCCACCCGCATCATCAACGAGGTGCAGGGCATCAACCGCGTGGTTTATGACTATACGTCGAAGCCGCCGGGCACGATCGAGTGGGAATAGGGACGGTCACCGATTTGTAAATTTTTTCTATTATTTACAACGATTTGCTTGAAATCATCGACAATCTCGACGCACATTCTCTCCCTGTCCCATCGCGTCGAAACTCTTCTTGCCCGGAAGAGCCAAACGGCAACCAGCTATGCCAGCCGCTCCTTCCGCAGCGCGGAGCGCCGAACCTTGCCGGCTTCATCGCGTAAATCAGCGTCGGTTGTCTCATAGCTTGTGGGGCATTTATATCCGGCAATCCGCCCGCGAACGAAGCCATCGATCGCCTCGACCGATACATTTCCGGCCAGCTGGACGATCGCGTGGACGCGAGCTCCAAGCTCGTCGCACGGCAATCCCACAACAACCGCATCGGTCACCGCCGGATGCTCGATCAAGGCGGCCTCCACCTCTGCCGGATAGATATTGGCGCCCCCGCGAAGGATCAGATCGGTGCGCCGGTCGGACAGGAAGAGATAGTCGTCCTCGTCGAGATAGCCCAAGTCCCCGAGCGACATACGCCCCGCTTCGTCGGTACGGCGGTCGGCACCGATATAGTGAAAGCGTTCGGCCGCCTCGGGAGCAAAGAAAATTTCGCCCACTTCGCCCGGCGCGCATGTTGCCCCCGTCTCGTCGAGTATCGAGACGCTGTCTCGCGTAACCCTTCCGACGGAACCCGGCTTGCTGAGCCATTCCTCGCCCGTGATCATCGTCGACGGGCCTTCGGTCCCGGCATAGATTTCGATGATGCGGTCGGCGCCCAGCCAGTCGATCCACACGCGCTTCAACCAAGGGGGACAGGGGGCCGCGAGGTGCAACACCCGTCGCAGCGACGAAAGGTCATACCGCGCCCGAACCCCGGCGGGCAGGCTCCAGATGCGGTGCATCATGGTGGGAACCATGCACACCCATTCAACCTTCTCGCTTTCGATGAGGCGCAGCGCTTCCTCGGCATCGAAACGGCTCATACCGACGACCCTTGTGCCGCACAGCAGCGCCAGGCTCGTGAATAGAAAGGGCGCGTTATGATAGAGCGGCCCTGGATTGAGCATCACGCCGCCGCGCGGCATATCTGTCAGCTCGCAAATGCCCGCCAGCCGCTCGCCGAAACGCGCCTCCGCATGATCGACGATCAGCTTGGGCCGGCCGGTCGACCCGCCGCTGGTGACCGCCTTCCAGTTGGCGGCCGCCACGTCTTCGGCCAGATCGACCGGCGCGTTTCCGGCATCGGGATCGATCCGGACCACCGCGTCCGGCACCTCGCCGTCACCGATCAGGACACGCGGACGAGCAAGTTCGATCAACTGCGCGAACTCGTGCCCGGGAAGCTTCGCCGGCAGAACGCAGGGCGTCGCCCCTGCCCGCCAAGCGGCAAAGCTGGCAATATGATGATCGACGCCATTGGGAAGCGCCACCGCGACCAGATCATCTTCCTTCACGCCCCGATCGATCAACCGCCGTGCAAGCGCCGCCGTTCGGATTTCGAATTCACGCCAGTTGACGGCACCGTCAGGGTAACGGATCGCTTCGTCGTCTCCTGCATCGCTTGCGGCTCTGGCCTTGAGCACCTCCCCGAACGTTGGCGCCATCACCGGTCCCCGATCCAGATCGGCGGGATATGCTGCTGCCATTGAAGTTCTGCTTCGAGCTGATAGGCGAGCGCCAGCAGCAAAGCCTCTCCGCCGGGACGCGTCGCGAACTGGATACCGACCGGCAGTCCGTTTTTGCTGAACCCGATCGGCAGGCTTATCGACGGCGTTCCCGCAAAATTGTCGATCCAGCAATAGCCCGCATAGTCGATCAGCGGGTCCTTTTGATCGGCCCACGAAACATCGGGTCCGAAAACGCCGATGCGCGGAATCTCGGTACTGAGCGTCGGCGTCATCCAGATATCGATCCGCTCGAGCCGGGCGAGATAGGCAGCCACGACAGCCTCCATCGATGTCCAGGCCGACGCGAAGCGGTCGTCGCTGATCGCCTCGCCCGCCGCGATCAGCGTCGCCGACCGATGTTCGAGGTCGTCAGCCTTGACCGCGATCCCGATGGCTTGCGACAACATGCCGAGACGGCGGCAGAACATGCCTTCGGTGATCGTGCCGAGCAGTTCCATGGCGACCGGCCCGTCAAAGGGGAGGTCGGCATCCGCGACCTTGTGGCCGAGACGGCCCAGCAGCGCGAGCGCCTCTTCGAAAACGCGCTGGACGCTGGCATCGGGAAGATCGCCGGTCCGCATCACGCGGCTATAGGCATGAATATTCAGGCGGCGATCGACCGGCGCGGTCACCGGCGGAACCGGCGGCAGGCAATCCGGGTCGCGCGTCTGCGTCGCTTCGAGCCACGCAGCGGTGTCGCGCACCGTGCGGCTCACGCAACCGTTCACGGTCAGATCGGTAATCGAACGAAACGCTTCCTCGCCGGCATTGCGGCGCCGCGACGGCTTCAGCCCGACGAGACCGCAAGGCGCGGCGCCGTGACGGATCGAGCCGAGGCCGTCGCTGGCATGCGCGATCGGTACCACACCCGCCGCTACCGCCGCCGCGCCGCCCCCCGACGAGCCGCCCGGCGTATGATCGGGGTTCCACGGATTGCGCGTCGGGCCGAACAGCGGCGACTCGGTAACCGCGTTCAGTCCGAGTTCGGGCATCGTCGAACGCCCGATCGAGATCAGCCCGGCACCCGTCATCGCCTGCGCATAGGGGGCATCGTCGGGCGGCACGAAATCGCGCAGCGCGGCCGATCCGAAACTGGCGGGTATCCCGCCTTCGGGCAGCATATCCTTGATCAGTGTAGGCACGCCGGCGAGTGGACCCGATCGCGGCGCCCGAGCCTGCGTGCGGGCGCGCTCGAAGGTAGGCCAAGCGATGAAGTTGAGTTGCGGATTGACCGCTTCGGCACGCTCGATCGCCTGATCGACGAGCCCCGACGCAGTGGCGCGGCCGGATGCCATCGCCTCGCGCATGCCGGTCATGTCCATCGGGGCGGATGATCTCATGTTCATGATGGGTCCTTCGAGAGTGCGGGCCGAATTGCCCCCAAGGTAGCGGCATAAGGGCGAGGTGCGAGCGCCATCAGGAGCGCCGAGGCGATCAACGACGGCAGGCTGACGATCGTTATCGCGTTCAGCATGCCGCGCGGCCCCTCGATCAGCCCCGAGATCGCCCCGATCGCGAGCGGAGAAACAGCGAGCGCCAGGGCATTCACGATGCCGAGCAACGCCAGAACGCGCGAGCGGAGATGCGCGGGCGCCAGATTCTGGAGCACGCCGGGCATCAGCGAGGAGGCGGCAATGCCCAGCGCGCCCTGCATCGCGGCGATGCAATAGGCCTGAAAGGCCGATGTCGTGAACGGCAGCAAGGCGGCGGGCAGCGGGGTCAGCGCAACGAAGATCGCGGCGACCCTGACGGGGTCGAGATCGGCGTCGCCCCGGCGCAGTCTGAGCGTCAGCGGCGCGAGCAGCACGCCGGCGAGCGTCGCGACCGTAATCGCGGTGCCGAGCCCGACGCCCACCGTCGCGGGGTCGATCCCGAAAGCGCGGGGCAGCGCCAGGGGAAACCACATCACCCCCGAGGTCATCGCAACCGCCATCGCAAAGATCGAGCCGAAGATGCAGGCAAGGGTGCGCCAGTGCGCGGCCGCATAGGGAAGGAAATCGCGCTCGCCCGCCGGATCGACTTCGACCGCAATTCCGGCGGCGCCGTGGCGGTTGCCGAGCGGCATCGTCAGAACGAGCAGGAAGAAAATCGACCCCGGAAGCGCGATCAGCATCATCGCGAGGCGCCAGCTGTCGAAGCCGGCAATCCAGTCCGGAAAGGTGCCATCTGCACCCGCCAGCCATTGGAGCAGCGCGCCGCCAAGCGCCATTCCCAGCCCCGCGCCGAGCAGAGACCCGCCGTAGAAGATGAAATTGGCGGTATTGCGCTGTCTTTCCGGAAACAGATCGGGGATCAGGGCAAAGACGATCGGTGCCAGCCCCGCCTCGCCGATCGCGATCCCGATCGTCGCGGCGAACAAACCCCAAAAGCCATTCTGGAACGCGAAGAGCGCCGTGGCGAGCGACCAGCAAGCGACACCGAGCGCCAGGATCAGGCGACGCCCGAAGCGGTCGGCGAGCCATCCCATCGGATAGCTGGCCACGCTGGCGAACACCGCCATGCCGAGTCCCTGCAGCATACCAAGCTGGAGGTCCGTGAAACCCAGCGATACCTGCAGCGATGGCGCGATCAGGCTGAGCATCTGGCGCACGACAAAGGCGAAAAGCGTCGTCATCAGCAAGACGCCCAGCCCGTACCAGGCCAAGCGGGCGGGCGTAGCTGAAACGGCGGTCGTCGCAGGATGTCCGGCCCGACCGGGACTGTCGCTACTGTCGTTCATATCGCTCTCCGTCCCGGCCGTTGTGCGGCTCATGGTCGAACTATTAAAACAAGTTGACTTTATTGTAAATGGGGTAGAGATATTGCAATCGCAGCGGGCGGACTGTCGAGCGCATGCCCGCCGGGAGAAGATCGATGCCATTTCCGGTGCGTGCATCTCTCGAACAATTCACCCTTCCCCATCCGTCGGGCCAAGGGGGGCTGACGATCAGCGTCGCGGCGCCGACGGTGCCAGCGCCCGGCGCGGCCGTCCCCGTTCTCTATGTCCTTGATGGCGACCTGCTGTTCGGCATGGCGGCGGAGATCGCACGCGCGGTGACGAGCGTCGCCGCCTTTCCCGCGCATTATGTCGTCGGCATCGGCTATGACGCCGCCTATTCCGATGTCCTGAAGCTTCGCACGGCCGACCTCGCTCCGCCGATCGGCGAGGAAGCTTTGCGGGCCCTCGGCGGCATGGGCGAAACGATCGGAGGCGCCGGGAGCGGCGGTGCCGACAGGTTCCTGGCCTTCATGGTCGAAGAGCTGCGTCCCGGGATCGCCGCCCGCTATCCGCAAACCGCGGGCGGGCCGCAAATCCTGTTCGGCCATTCGCTCGGCGGGCTGTTCGCGGCGCACGCGCTGCTCGTCCAGCCCGACAGCTTCTCGGCCTTTATCGTCAGCAGTCCGTCGCTCTGGTGGGACGGCTTCGCGATCCTGCGCGAGCTGCCGTTGCTCGGCGAGCGGATCGCCGCCCTGCCCCGCCAGCCCCGCGTGTTCGTCGATGTCGGCGCGAGGGAGCAGGACCTGCCGACCAGCATACCCGACGGTATCGGCCTGACGCTGGAGGAGGCACAGGCGCAGATCCGTGCCGCCCGTATGGTCGATGCCGCGCACGAGTTCGCCACGGCTCTCGGCGAGGCGGGCATTACCTCGGTTCGCCATGTCGCCTTCGCCGAGGACGACCATGTTTCGGCGGCACCCGCCGCGATCCTGCACGGCATGCGCTTCGCGCTTGGCCAAGACCACTAAAACGAGACGAAACATCTGATGAGGGGACCCACCATGCGACTTTCGACCAAAGCCCTGCGCGGGACCGCGCTGGCGCTCGCTCTCGCCGCACCCGTCACTCTTTGGGCGCA
>NZ_DASWTD010000260.1:0-5813 GCF_036402335.1 Sphingopyxis sp.
CCTCAAGGCGCTGGGCCGTGAGCCGAACCTCGTCGAGCTCGGCATCTTCTCGGTCATGTGGTCCGAGCATTGCAGCTACAAAAGCTCGCGCATTCATTTGAAGAAGCTGCCGACCGAAGCCCCGTGGGTGATCTGCGGCCCGGGCGAGAACGCCGGCGTCATCGACATCGGCGACGGCGACGCGGCGATCTTCAAGATGGAGAGCCACAACCACCCGAGCTACATCGAGCCCTACCAGGGCGCCGCGACCGGCGTCGGCGGCATCCTGCGCGACGTTCAACCGCTGGTGAAGCCGTCGGCCACCCTCGCCTCGCGCTAAACCGTCTCTCCGACCGCAGACCCCGTGGTGCAAAATGCATCATGGGGCCTGTTCGTTTCGCGCGCACGGGGTTAAAGGCGCGCCATGACTCAGACCGCAACCGCGCCCGCCTCCGTCATCACCCCCGAGATCGTTGCCGAACACGGCCTGTCTCCGGAAGAATATGAGCGTGTTTTGCACGCGCTCGGGCGCGAGCCGAACCTTGTCGAACTCGGCATCTTCTCGGTCATGTGGTCCGAGCATTGCAGCTATAAAAGCTCGCGTCTCCATTTGAAGAAACTGCCGACCGAAGCGCCCTGGGTGATCTGCGGCCCCGGCGAGAATGCCGGCGTGATCGACATCGGTGAAGGCGAAGGCGGCAGGAAGCTTGCCGCGATCTTCAAGATGGAGAGCCACAACCATCCGTCTTACATCGAACCCTATCAGGGTGCCGCGACCGGCGTCGGCGGCATTCTCCGCGATGTCTTCACGATGGGCGCGCGTCCGGTCGCGAACCTCAACGCGCTGCGCTTCGGCCGTCCCGACCACCCGAAGATGAAGCACCTCATCTCGGGCGTCGTCCACGGCATCGGCGGTTACGGTAATTGCGTCGGCGTTCCGACCGTCGGGGGTGAGGTCAATTTCCACAAGGCCTATGACGGCAATATCCTCGTCAACGCGATGACCGTCGGCGTCGCCGAACAGGACAAGATCTTCTATTCGGCCGCATCGGGCGTCGGCAATCCGATCGTCTATGTCGGCTCGAAGACTGGCCGCGACGGCATCCACGGTGCGACAATGGCCAGCGCGGACTTCGGCGAGGACGCCGAGGAGAAGCGCCCGACGGTTCAGGTCGGCGACCCCTTCACCGAGAAATTGCTGATCGAGGCGTGCCTCGAACTGATGGCGTCGGACGCGATCGTCGCGATCCAGGACATGGGCGCCGCGGGCCTGACCTCCTCATCGGTCGAGATGGCGTCGAAGGGCGGGGTCGGCCTCCACCTCAAGATGGACGACGTGCCGCAGCGCGAAACCGGCATGACGGCGTATGAGATGATGCTGTCCGAATCGCAGGAACGCATGCTGATGGTCCTGAAGCCCGGCAAGGAAGAGTTCGCAAAGGCGATCTTCCACAAATGGGAACTCGACTTCGCGGTCATCGGCACCGTCACCGATACCGGGCGCATGGTGCTCGAACATCATGGCGAGATCGTCTGCGACATTCCGCTCGCGCCGCTCGCCGACGACGCGCCGCTCTACGACCGCCCGCACGTCCCGACGCCGAAGCAGCCCGAACTGGCGAATGTTCCGGAAACTCAAGACGTCGCAGCCGACCTCAAGACGTTGATGGGCACCCCCGACATCGCCAGCCGCCGCTGGATTTGGGAACAATATGACAGCCAGGTCGGCGCCGACACGGTGCAGACCGGCGGCGACGCCGCATTGGTCCGCATCCACGGCACCAACCGCGCGCTCGCGATGTCGACCGACTGCACCCCGCGCTATTGCTACGCCGACCCGGTCGAGGGCGGCAAGCAGGCGGTCGCCGAAACCTGGCGCAACATCAGCGCGGTCGGCGCCACGCCCCTGGCGATCACCAACTGCCTCAATTTCGCCAATCCGCAGCGCCCCGAGATCATGGGCCAGATCACCGGCTGCCTCGACGGAATGGCGCAGGCGTGCCGCGCGCTCGACTATCCGATCGTGTCGGGTAACGTCAGCCTCTATAACGAGTCCAAGGCGACCGGCGGCGGCAGCGCAATCCTGCCGACCCCCGCGATCGGCGGCGTCGGGGTGATCGAGGATCTGGGCAAGGCGGTCGGCATCGGCTTCAAGCGCACCGGCGACATCGTGCTCGCCGTCGGCGAACGCGCCGGCCATCTTGGCCAGTCGGTGTGGCTGCGCGAGATTCTCGGCCGCGAAGAGGGGCCGCCGCCGCCCGTTGACCTTCGCGCCGAAAAGCGCACCGGCGACTTCATCCGCGGCGCGATCAACGCCGGCTGGATCACCGCTTGTCACGACGTCTCCGATGGCGGCATGGCCGTGACGCTCGCCGAGATGGCATTGAAATCGAACATCGGCGTGCTCGTCAGCGAGGAACAGCCGTTCGGCGTCGCCGAAAGCTTCTTCGGCGAGGATCAGGGCCTCTACCTCGTCACCGTCTGCGACACCTGCCTCGCCGACTTCCTCGACGCCGCGGGCCGCGCCGACGTGCCGGTCGATCCGGTGGGCCGCACGATCAAGGACCGCATCGTCTTCGAACTGGAGGGCAGCGACCATCAGGTAACGCTGGCGGAACTTCGCGAAGCGCATGAGGGCTTCTTCCCGAATTTGATGGGAGCCGACGCGGCGCTCGCATAATACATCTTCCGTCATTGCGAGCGTAGCGAAGCAATCCCGAGCGGGTTACGCTACGCTGGATTGCCGCGTCGCTTCGCTCCTCGCAATGACGACGCATGATTTGCACGGGAGGAGACGGCCCAGTGAGCATCTATGTCGGAGTCGGAGGCTGGACCTTCGAACCATGGCGCGGCCCCTTCTACCCCGCCGGCCTCGCGCACAAGCGCGAGCTCGAATATGCCGGGCAGCATCTGACGGGCATAGAGATCAACGGCACCTATTATGGCAGCCAGAAGCCCGAGACATTTGCCAATTGGGCCGCATCGGTCCCCGACGGCTTCAAGTTCAGCGTCAAGGCGTCACGCTTCACGACCAACCGCAAAGTGCTGGCCGAGGGCGCGGCGTCGATCGAGAAATTCCTGACGCAGGGGCTGACGCGGCTCGGCGACCGGCTCGGTCCGATCCACTGGCAATTCATGGCGACTAAGAAATTCGATCGCGACGATTTCGCCGGCTTCCTCGACCTGCTTCCGGAAACGCAGGACGGTTTGAAGCTGCGCCATGCGATCGAAGTGCGGCACGAAAGCTTCCGCGATCCCGCCTTCGTCGAGATGGTCCGCGAACGAAACATGGCGATCGTCTTCGCCGACAGCGACGAATTCCCGTGCATCGACGAACAGACCGCCGATTTTACCTATGCGCGGCTCCAGCGGTCGCATGAGGATATCGAAACCGGCTACGACGCCAAGGCGCTCGACCATTGGGCCACGCGCGCGAAGGACTGGGCGAAGGGCGGCCGCGACGTCTATCTCTTCTTCATATCGGGCGCGAAGGTCCGCAATCCGGCCGCGGCTCAGGCGCTGATCGCCAAGCTCGGCTGACCGGCGTCAATGGCCGCCGGTGGCCGGGGATTGCAGATTATGTTTCCCCCACTCGCATAGCGGCGTCAGCGCTTCGTTGAGCGATGCCCCCAAGGGCGTAACCGAATAGTCGACGCGCGGGGGGACCTGATGGAACATCTCGCGATGAACGAGGCCGTCGGCCTCCATTTCGCGCAATTGCTGGATCAGCATTTTTTCGCTGATCCCGGCAATACGGCGCTTGAGCGCGCCGAAGCGCACGGGCGTGTCGTGCAGCTCCCACAGGATCAGCGCCTTCCACTTCCCGCCGATGATCCCGAACACCGGCCCGAGTCCGTCATTATAGGGTTGATTGCGTGTCGTCATGGTCGCCAATTCTTACCTGATGGTTAGTATATGACAAAATAGTGGGTAATTGATCAATTGAAAGTAACACGCCACCCCCTTTCGTCAACAAGACGCGGCAGCCGTGCCGTGTCCCACGCGAAAGGATCGGTCGATATGCCGGAAAAGCTGCTCATTCTTGTCGGAAGCCCGCGCCGCAACGGAAACAGCGCAACACTTGCCGAGGCTGTCCGGCGCGGCGCCGAGGCGGCGGGCAGCGATGTCGCGCTGCGATTTGTCGATGATCATATTTCGGGATTTCTGCGCGATTGCCGCACCTGCCGCGGCCCCGATGGCGAATGCGCGATCGACGACCGCTATCGCGCGCTCTTCTTCGACGAGTTTTTGCCCGCGCGCGGGGTGATCTTCTGCTCGCCCATCTACTGGTACGGCATGTCCGCACAGGTGAAGGCGTTCTTCGATCGCAGCTTCTGCTATTATGCCGCCTCCTATCCGGGATCGGGGGAGGCGCTTGCCGCGATGGCGCGCAAACGGCTCGGGCTGGTGCTGGCGTCCGAGGAAACCTATCCCGGCGTGGCGCTCGGCCTCGTCCACCAGATCCAGGAATTTTCCCGCTACACGAATTCGGACTTTGTCGGCGTGGTGCGCGGCGCCGGCAACAGCCGCGGCGAGGTGCGCAGCGATCCGTCGAACCCGGTCGCGGACGCCGAACGTCTGGGCCGCGAGATTTTTTCGCGGGCCTATTCGGACTACCGGCTCGAAACGCCGCGCAGCCCGCGCGTCTGGCCGGAGAATGCGGGTTAGACCCCGGTTGCCGGCAGAAAAAGGCAACCCTCGCCCCGGTCCCGGCTTTCGCCGGCGACCGAGGGTGGAGGGTCAGGCCATCGCAGCCTTCGCGGCGAGGAAGTTGTACGGATCGATCCCGCGGTTGCGGTACGCGCGGTGCGCTTCCTGATAGAGCGTCGGCTCACCGATGCCGAGACGCGCGCGGGCGGCGTCGAGCGGTTCGGCCAGGAGCGAGCGGATATCCTGCTCGATGATCGCCTTCGCCGCCTTGCCGTGGCGCTGGCCCTGCCGGATCGCGCCCATCACCGGTGCGTCGCTCTTGATACTGCGCTTGACTTCGTAACCGCCGGCATAGGCGATGAAGAAATTGCCGTAATTGCCCGTCTGGCCATAAGTGAAGCCAAGCACGCATTGTTCGCCGAGCGCGTCGCGACCATAGCCGGTCAGGATATGGAACAGGTCGTGCGTGTCGCGCAGGCGGTTCGAATACCATTGCACCTGATCGTCATATTGCGGGCGGCCCATCTTGTCGCTTTCGGCGACGAGGCCCGCAGCCGACAGGCCTTCGCGGCGCATGAAGGTGACATAGGCGTGGCCGACCGTGCCCTCGGGCAGTTCGTCGATCCAGCTATGATCGTCGAGCAGGTCGGGCAAATAGGGTTCGCGTTCCATCAGCTTGCGGCCGAAATCGCTTTCGACGAAGGCGCGGGCGTCATCCATGAAGCCCTTGCGTGGCAGGTTTTCGAAGATGTGGAACACCTGTTCGGTGTCTTCCTTGTCCTTGATCAGGTTACGGAAATGCTGGAACGCCTTGAACGGGCGGAACTTCGCGGGGATGCGGTCGGGGTGAGAGAAGAGAGTGGGGGTCATGGGTCGTTCCCGTTCGAATCATTGATGCTGTCCAGATAACATTACTGACATAGATGTCAATAGCAGGTTAAAGCGCTGGACGGATCATCGCCCCAGCCGTTATAGGCGAATAATACAGTGGAGGGCGATATGCGCGAAGATAGACCAGTTGCGAGCGAACGCCTCGTCACCCTCGACGCGCTGCGCGGCTTTGCCGTGATGGGCATTTTGGCGATGAACATCGTCGCCTTTGCGATGCCCGAAATGGCCTATGTCTCGCCCAAAGCCTATGGCGGCGAAACGGGGTCGGACATCGCCGCCTGGGCGCTCGGCTT
>NZ_DASWTD010000261.1:0-2032 GCF_036402335.1 Sphingopyxis sp.
AAGCCGCTTTTTCGCGGGCGCGGAGGGCGCGGGGCGCTTTTGCCTTCGCTTCGGCCTTGGGCGCGGGACGCGCTTCGACCTTGCGGGCGACCGCGGCGACGCGTTCGATCAGCGATTCCTGCTGGCGGACGACCTCGGGAATTTCGGGCGCTTCGGCTTCGAATTCGTCGGCGCCATAATCGTCGGTCAGGCCGGTCGGGACCGGGGTCAGTTCGTGGCCAACGCTATCGTCGACGGCATGTTCGGCCTCGACGTTGTGCGCCAGTACCGATCCGGTCAGCAGCGGCTTCAGGTCGACCATGCGCGCGGGTTCACCCGACTGGTCGGGATCGACATCATAGCCCATGTCGTTCCAGCCAAGGTCGTCGTAACCGGCCGGATGCATCGGTGCGGGGCCGCTGCCGAGCGGCTGGCGGCGCATCGCGGGACGCGCGCCGCCCTTGCGGGCAAGGAGGCCGGCGCTCAGCGATGCGAGGGGTTTGGGTTCGCCCATGGTTCCCGCTCCCGTCACTGACCAGCGATGCGGCGGCCGAAGCCACCGCCCATCGGGCGGACCGCGCCATAATTGCCCTGGGTGGGCAACGGCGCGGCAAACACGGTCCGGCGGAAATTCTTTTCGAGCCGGTCGTTCATATAGGTCCACAGCTGGCGGATCTCGTCGGCCGACCGGCCGTTCGGATCGACCTCCATCACCGTGCGGCCGTCGATCATCGACGCGGCATAATCGGTGCGGTGGTGCAGGGTGATCGGGGCGACGGTGCCGTGCTGCGACAGCGCGACCGCAGCTTCGCTGGTGATCTTCGCCTTCGGCGTCGCGCCGTTGACAACGAAGACCAGCGGCTTGCCGGCGCGTTCGCATAGGTCGACGGTGGCCCCGACGGCGCGCAGATCGTGCGGGCTGGGGCGCGTCGGGACGACGATCAGTTCGGCGACCGAAATCACACTCTGGATCGCCATGGTGATCGCGGGCGGCGTGTCGATGACCGCCAGTTTAAAGCCCTGCTGGCGCAGGATTTCGAGATCGGATGCGAGCCGGGCGACCGTGGTCTGGGCGAACGCCGGAAGGTCGGTTTCGCGCTCGTTCCACCAGTCGGCGAGCGAGCCCTGCGGATCGATGTCGATCAGAACGACGGGACCGGCGCCGGCGAGCTGCGCCTGCACCGCGAGGTGCCCCGACAGCGTCGTCTTGCCCGACCCGCCTTTCTGTGAAGCCAATGCCAATACGCGCACTGCGTTACCCCCTCGGAAATCCAGAATTCGGCGAAGGGAATGCCATGGGGGGCGCTAAAATTGGGTTAACGATGATAAAAAGAAGGTGAACGACTTGCTCGCCATCATGGTAAACGCTCCCCTAACGGCGTGTTGTCCCATAACGGATCAAATGTGGGGGCTCGCGCGTGTTGCTAACGCCGTGTTAGCCATTGCGCTCTATGAAGCGTCCGGGGACTGCAGCAATGCAAGTCATTGGAGAATAAGATGCGTTCTTTCCGCACCGCCATTTCGCTGGCTCTGCCGCTGATCGCGGCATCGATGCTCGCGGCGCCCGCCCATGCCGACGTCAAGGAAGGCGTCGATGCCTGGCAGGCGGGCAATTATCAGGCGGCGGTCGCCGAATGGCGCCCGCTCGCGATTGCCGGCGACGCCGATGCCCAGTTCAACCTCGGGCAGGCGTACAAGCTTGGCCGCGGCGTTCCCACCGATCTCGGGCAGGCCGAGGTCTGGTATCGCCGTGCCGCGAAACAGGGCCATCTGCAGGCCGAGGACAATCTCGGCCTCGTCCTCTTCACCGCGAACCGCCGCGAAGAGGCGATGCCCTATATCACCCGCTCGGCTGAACGCGGCGAACCGCGCGCCCAATATGTCCTCGGCACCGCGCTGTTCAACGGCGACCTGGCGCCACAGGACCTGCCGCGCGCCTATGCGCTGACCAAGCGCGCTAGCGACGCCGGGCTCACCATCGCTTCGGCGCGCCTCGCGCAACTCGACAATCTGATCCCGCTCGAACAGCGCCAGCGCGGCCTCGCGATGCTTC
>NZ_DASWTD010000262.1:0-1761 GCF_036402335.1 Sphingopyxis sp.
CCACTGCATTCTTTAGCACCATCCCGCTGCGGCGCGTTGGCGATTGCGAGGCCGATATCGGCAATGCGGTAGCGGCGCTGTGCGGAGAGGACCTGTCCTATCTGACGGGCGCTACGATCCCGCTCGACGGCGGGCAGGCCAATTTCGACTGACGGAGGACGCGGCGATGGACTATCCGAGGGAGGAAGTGGAAGCCGCGATCGCAGGGCTGCGCGACGCCTTTGTCGAGGCGGAAAGGCGTGGAAGCTGGGCGTGGATCGCCGACGCATTCTATCATGAGGACTGTGTCTATGAGTGCCCCTATGGCGGCGCGATGTTCGTGCGCGCCGAGGGGCGCGAGGCGATCCGCGCGACGCATTACGGGCGCGACATGGACGTGGGCTCGGGCTGGCAGGGCTGGAGCTTCCCGATCCTCGGCTGGGCGATCAATGGCGCCCGGATCATCAGCGAATGGGTCAATCGCGGACCCGGCCGGCGCGCCGACGGCGGCTATTACGAGACACGGGGCGTGTCGCTCATCACCTATGGCGGCCGGGGCAAATTCTCCTACCAGATGGACCTGTTCGACATCGCGCACCAGATGCACCTTTGCGACGAGCTGGACGCGGCGGGGCTGCTGAGCCCGGCGCTGAGGCGCGACTGGGTCGAGCCGATGAAGGCGCGGATCGTCGCCATGCTGCAGAACGGAGATGCAGCATGAGCGCCGCCGACATCGTCGAGATCCAGCAACTGCTCGCGGCCTATGTCTTCGCGATCGACGCCAAGGACTATGACGCGCTCGACGCGGTGTTCATGCCCGATGCCGAGATCGACTATCGCGCGACGGGAGGGGCGACCGGCAACTATGTCGAGATCAAGCCCTGGCTCGCACGGGCGCTGGCCCATTTCTCCATCACCCAGCATCTTATCGGGCTGCCGCTGATCAAACTCGACGGCGATCGGGCGACCGCGCGGACAATGCTGTTCAACCCGATGCAGCTTTCTCGACCTGAGGGCGACCATCTGTTCCTGCTCGGCTGCACCTATGCCGACGAGCTGGTGCGCACCGAGGCGGGCTGGCGGATCACGAAGCGCGTCGAGACCGATTTCTGGGTCAAGGATCCGCCGACCGATTTCACCCCCGAGCCCGCGCCGTGAGCGCCGATCCCTTCAGCCCTGTTGCGATCGGCCCGATCACGCTTCGCAACCGCTTCATCCGTTCGGGCGCGAACGAGATGATGACGCGCGCCACACTACCCACGCGCGCGCTCGTCGAATATCACCGCGCCTATGCCGGGGGCGGGGTCGGCATGACGACGCTCGCCTATGTCGCGGTGTCGCGCGACGGGCGGACCTTTGCCGATCAGGGCGTGCTTTCGGACGAAAGTGTGCCGCATTACCGCGCGGTGACCGACGCTGTGCATGCCGCCGGCGCGAAAACCTCGGCGCAGATCACGCATGGCGGCAGCTTCGTCCAGCACAGGGAGCTGTCCACCCCGCGCGCCATGTCCGCGAGCGGAGGGATCGACAAGATGGGCGTGCTGCTGGGCCGCTTCCTCCAGCACGAAATGACACGCAGCGAGATGGAAAGGGTTACAGGAGAATTCGCCGCGGCCGCGCGACATGCCGAGGCTGCGGGATTCGATGCGGTCGAACTGCACATGGGGCACGGCTATCTGCTCAACCAGTTCATCTCGCCGCTCTCCAACTTCCGCCGCGATGAATATGGCGGATCGGCCGAGAACCGGGTGCGCTTTCCCGCAGAGGTGCTCGCGGCGGTCA
>NZ_DASWTD010000263.1:0-4106 GCF_036402335.1 Sphingopyxis sp.
TTCGCGCTGCCACCTCCCCATGGCTGCGCCACAGGGAGGATCGTCAACGGCAACTCCCGGGCGAAAGCGGAATTCCATCCAGAGGCATGACGGCGACCGGCGATGCGGGCCGGTCATCGCGATGATTGCGCCCGTCACCAAATTTCGCCACCCTTCGGGTCAAACGGATAAGAGGAAAGGCGTCGAACATGGATTTTTCGCGGTTGCAGGCTTCGAGCAAGATCGGCGACGACTGGGTCTATCCGCAGCCGCCGTGCCTGAATTTCGGCTGGCTCGAGGTCGACCGCGACCCAGCGCACCGCATTTACTGGGAAGAATATGGCAATCCCGATGGCGAGCCGGTGATGTTCCTGCACGGCGGTCCCGGCGGTGCATGCGCGCCGGCGATGGCGCGCTTCTTCGATCCGAAGCGTTACCGCATGATCCTGTTCGACCAGCGCGGGTGCGGCAAGAGCGAGCCCAATGTCGCGTCGGCCGGTCCGGCGGTCGCGCTCGCAAAGAACACCACCGAAGACCTGATCGGCGATATCGAGAAATTGCGCGAGAAGCTGGAAATCGACGGGCCGATGCATGTTTTCGGGGGGAGTTGGGGGAGCACTTTGGCGATGGCCTATGCCATCGCGCATCCCGATCATACCGCGAGCCTGATCCTGCGTGGCATCTTCCTCGGCGCGCCCGAGGATCTGCTCTATCTGTATCAGGGCAATGCCGCGACGTGGGAAGCCGACCCCTACGGGCTGACCGAGCCCGGCGCCTATATGAAATATCCCGCCGAGTGGGCCGAACTGCTGTCGGTGCTCGCCCCCGACGAGCGCGGCGACGTGATGGGGTCGTACAAGGCGATCTTCGACATGGTGCCCACGAACGACGCCGAGAAGGAGCGGCAGCTGAAGGCTGCGCTGACCTGGTCTTTGTGGGAAGGCGTAATTTCGAACATGATCCCCGAAACCGCCGACACCGGCAAGTTCGGCGAGGCCGATTTCGCGTTATGTTTTGCGCAGATCGAGGCGCATTATTTCGCGAACGAGCTGTTTATCCCCGCGGGTCATTTTTTCGACAATATCGCCACGCTGGCGTCGATCCCGGTGCATATCGTGCACGGCCGTTTCGACGAGGTGTGCCCGCTGACGCAGGCGTCGCGGCTGGCCCAGGCGCTGCGCGACGCGGGGACGGAGCCCGTCTCTTACGTCGTGACCAACGCCGGGCACAGCGCGATGGAGCGCGAGAATGCGCTGGCGCTGACCGCGATCATGGACGGGCTCGCGCGAATTTCGCCCGTTCAATAAGCCTTGCGATCGGGCGCGGCGAGTTCGGCTTCCGAGGGCCAGTGGCCCTGCGGATTTTCGCGGACGATCTCGGCGAGCAGCGCCTTCGCGCCTTGCTCGTCGCCGGCAAAGCGGCGCTCCATCGCGATCGCGAACTTGATCGTGCTGTCGCGCGTGTCCTTGACGCTCGCGGGGTCGAGCCGGCCCTGCATGATCTGGACTGCTTGGTAATAGGTGAAATTCTCGATCAGCTTCAGCCCCGGCTCGATCGCGTCGATCGCGGCGCGCGCCTTCGCATGCTCGCCCATCTTGCGGTACGCGATATAGGTCCAGTAGGCGGTCGGCACGCGCATGTCGTCGCGCGCGAAATCGGCCGAGAGCGCGAGCGACTTCGCCATGCCCGACACCATCGTCGGATAGTCGCCGGTCGCGAAGCTGGTCTGCGCGTGATAATAGACGATGTTGCCGCGATAGGTGCTGATCGTGAGCCCGACGGGGTTCGGCATGCCGTCGGGTTCGAAACTGTCGGGCGTGTCGCCCATCAGCTCGAGCGCCTTGTCATAATCGGCGAGCGCCTCCTTGAACTTGCGCGCGCGGGTGAGGTCGCGCGCGCGGAAGCGGTAGAGTTTGTAGCTGTTCGGGAATTTCGCGATCCCGGCGCTGAACGCGTCGACCGAGTCGCAGATGCGGCCCGCATAATCGAGGCGGCGGCCGTACCAGATATGGCTGTCCTCGCGGTCGGGCGCGATACGCAGCGCCGCGGCGGCGATCGCGATATCCTCGTCGAGCATCTTCTGCGTCGCGGCGGAATATTTCGGGATCGTCAGCGGCGTCCCGATCAGGCTGGTGGCGCAATTCCCCGCGTCGGCGCCGGGGACTTGCTGGTTCGCCGACGCGGGGGCTGCCATCGGCAGCATGGCAAAAGCGAGGCTGGCGACGCCGATCGCGCGGCGCGGGCTCATCCGATCACCTCCTGATAGATGCGCCGGACGTTGGTCCCCATGATCTTTTCGACGGTGGCCGAGGGATAGCCGAGCTTGCGCACGCCGTCCCACACCACCTCCATGCGGCGCGGGCCGTTGAGTTCGTCGATGAACAGCGGCCAGTCGGGCTCGTGGAAATTGGCGCCCTCCTCGGCCTTCAGCTCGGCGATATAGGCGTCGGTCATCTCGACGACGCGGTGGTCGCGGTCGCTGCCGATCGCGACATGGTCGGCGCCCATCACCTTCACCGCATGGTCGATATGACGGAAATATTCGGGCAGCGCGTCGCCGCCGCGCTTGGTGGTCAGAAACGGCCGCATCTGGCAGATGCCGGCGACCCCGCCCTTGTCGGCGAGCAGGCGCAGGTTCGCGTCGGTCGTGTTGCGGATATTGCTGTGCACCGCCATGCACGCGGTGTGCGAGACGATAACCGGGACTTTCGACGCGGCGATCGTGTCGGCCATCGTCTGCATGTTCGAATGCGACAGGTCGATCAGCATGCCGCGCGCATTCATCCGGTCGACGAGCTCGCGGCCGAAATGGGTGAGCCCGTTCGCGCCGAGTTCCTTGCACCCCGCGCCCGCCCAATTCTGGTCGTTGTAGGTGATCTGCGCCGAGCGCACGCCGAGCTTGTAGAAGAGGTCGACATTGTCGAGGTCGCGCCCGAACTGGGTGCTGTTCTGGAACAGGTAGAAGAGCGCGAGCTGGCCATGCGCGCGGGCGACGTCGATGTCGCCGGTCTTGGTTGCCTTCAGGAACAGTTCGGGATGCTTCGCGATATGCGCGTCATGGTCGAGAACCGCCTGCACCGCGTCCTCATAGGCCTGCCCTTCATAATGTTTGGGATCGCAGAGCGTGACGGTGATCGCGTCGAGCCCGCTCGCGCGCATCGCGCCGATCAGCGCGGCGTCATATTCGAAACGAACCTCGCCCATTGCGTCGAAGGTGAGGGGGCGCGTCTTCGCCCAGGCCCCCGCCGCGGGTGCCAGCGCCATCGTGGCCGACACGGCCGCCCCCGACAGGATGAAATTCCGTCTGTCCATCGCTTCGCCCTCTCCAATTTTCTATTGGAAAGAAATTAGCGCATAGGAAATTTATTGCAAGAGGGTTGATGGAGGTGGATGGCGTGGCGCAAGGCCGGTCGCTCCCGCCTCGGGGTGATGCAAGGAGAGTTTGACCGTGCGGTTGCTCTGGGGTGGAAAGTGGACGTCATGCCGCGTAGATCGAATATATGACACAGCTCACCCGTCGGGGCTCTTTTTTGTTATTCGCGCTGACGGCAGTCAGCAGCGCGTGGGCCAATACGCCTCAGGGTGATGGGCTCGTCCGCCCAAAGGGAAAATTGGACACCTCTCTTGTTTCCCGTCACGAGCAAAGGATGAGCTGGTCACTGGCTGTGCAGGCGCATACGCGCCGTTGTATCGGGGCGGATGCACTGAAGAAAGCGGAGGTCACTCTCGCGCTTCGCGAAGGCGGCTGGCTTGCAAAGCCTCCTGCGGTTACTTTTACCGCTAATAGCGGCGACCCTTCAACATTGGTCGCGAAATTGCAGAGCTGCGCGCCCTTCCCCGATCCCATTGAATTGCCCGAGTCTATGAAAGACTCGACTGGCAGCGTGCCAGTGCATTTTCGGCCGTCGGTGCCCTAGGTCTGGGACGTTCACAACCAAGGCCAGGCAAGATGATGTCGTGGCGTAATCGACGAACCAATTGACGAGGTCCTTGTCGAAAAAATGTCCGCAACGGGTCGATTGCCGTCATTCCGACCAGATCGGCAGCGAACGACTGATTGGGGGTGGTGAGCTGTCCCTTGTGCACCCCGGCGAAAGCCGGGGTCCATGGCGTCAGAAGGCTGACAT
>NZ_DASWTD010000264.1:0-24827 GCF_036402335.1 Sphingopyxis sp.
GCTGCTCGTCCAGCTGATCTCCTCCACCTTGCCGAGCCCCCATTCGCGCATCTGGGGATTGAGCTCGGTGAGGCGCCGCAGCTCGCCGCCGCGATAAACCCATATGTCTGCGGCGCGGTCGGGCTGGCTTCCCGCGATAGCGATGCTGCCGTCATCGGCCTCCGCAAAAGCGCCGATACGTCCGCCGAACTCCACGAAAGGCCGGAACACACCCGTTGCCGCATCGGCACTGAAAAGCACATCGCGGCTACGGACGACGACACGCGCCACCAGCCTGCGACTGTCACGCGACCATTCGAGCTGACGGATGGTGCCATCGAGCGTCGTCCCCAGTTCGCGCGCCGCGCCCTTCTCGACATCGGCGACAAAGGCGCGAATGCCGATCGTTCCCTCACCCGGGGCCGTGAACGCCACCTGGCTGCCGTCGGGCGACCAGCTTGCGGTGCTGAACACGCGATCGAACAGCTTGCGTTCGACCGCGCCGCTCGCCACGTCGAGGATCAGCAGTTCGGAATGATAAAAAAGATCGTTGAGGCCCGTCGTCGGCGCGGCCCGCACGGCCAGACGCCTCCCGTCGGGCGACCAGCTGAGGTCGGTGACGTCGCGGTCGGCCACCGCCAGGCGCCGGATATCGCGCGCGCGGAGATCGATGATCCAGATGCGCGATAAATCGCGCGGCGCATCGGCAACGATTCCTTCGCCTTGGGCGGAGCGGTCTTTCTGCGCGTTTGCCGGTGGTCCGTCCGGCGCGAGAAAAGCGATGCTTTGGCTGTCGGGCGACCAGCGAAAACGGCTGACGTCGCGCGGAAGGCTGGTCAGGCGCCGTTCGCCGCTCCCGTCGGCCGATATAAGCCATAGCTGCCGCGAGGATGCCGGGCGCGCCGCGCTATCGGTGGGTAACTTGCCGGTCGAATCCGATTGGTCGGAGCCTGCCGGAATGGGCGAAGGGCCGACTTTTGGCGCGCCGGGGGCCACGGCTTCCGCCCGTTTCGAGAGGAAGGCGATGGTGCGCCCGTCGGGCGACCATTGCGGACTGCCATCGAGCATCGAAGCCTTGGTCAGGCGGCGCGCGGGCGACTTTCCGTCCGCGGCGACGATCCATATCTCCGAGCGGCTCGGCCGGCTCGTGGCGATGGTCGGCTGGGTAACATAGAGGACATGCCGGCCATCGGGCGATATCTCGGTGTCGACGGCGTCGGTAAGGCTCATGATATCGTCAGGCTGGACGGCCTTGTGGCCGTGCGCCTCGGACGTCGCTGCTCCGGGCTGCGCGAAGGCACCGGCGCTAACCGAAAGGGCTGCGGCGGCCGCCATGCAGCCCGCGAGCATCGCCGCCCGCAAGGCAGGCGCGCGGCGCAGGAGCGAGCCATTGACCATCATCGAGACTCCGTAGCAAGGGATTGAACAAGGCAACAGACGGGGCCGGGAGGGGCGGGACCGAATTTCCGGTCCTCGCCTCGCTTCCGTTCCGTCGGAGGCCTGGTCTGGCTGCCCGTCAAAATTCCAGCCGTGCGCCGATCGCCATGTAACGCCCCACCACGTCATAATAGGGCGAGAAACCCGAGCTGATCGGCGGCGCCTTGTCGAACAGGTTCGACACATTGCCGTAGAGCTCGAAATTCTTGCCGTTCCCGATCGGAACCTTCTGGCTCAGCTGGAGGTCGACATAGGTATAGGCCGGGATCCGGTTGTTGGTGAGCGCCGTCAGCGTGCCATTATAATAGCCCGACGATATGTAGCGCGCCCGCACCATCCCGCTGAAGCCATCGCTAGCGTAGCCGACCGAGGCATTGGCCCGAACCCGGGGGACGCCGTTGACGAAACCGGTGCCTTGCGACTTCACATAGTCGATCTTGGTGATGCCATCGTCGGTGCTGAAATTGTTCACCCACGTGCCGATCAGGCGGAATGTCACGCGCCCGTTCGCTTCATTGTTGACGGGCATGGTGTAGGCGAGCTCCGCATCGACGCCGTCGGTCTTGAACTCGGAGAGATTGACCTGCGACGAAGCAATGCTCTGGATCAGACCGTTGGGCCCGCGCGTGATATAGCGGCAGAGGCTGTCATTCCCGGCAAAGCAGCGATCGACGATCGCCTGCCCGCCGATCGAGGTGATGACATCCTTGATCTTGATGTTGAAATAGTCGACCGATGCCGTCAATCCGCGCATCGGCGCGGTCGTGATGCCGGCTGTCCAGGTATCTGCCCGCTCCGGATCGAGCGCTGCGTTGCCGCCCCCGTAGACCAGTGTGTTGTTGCTGCCATTGCCGGGATTTTGCGGATCGATGATCCCGATGTAACCGACGGTCGGCGTCGAGAAGAGCTCGGTCAGATTGGGCGCCCGAATGTCGCGCGAACGCGTGACGCGCCCGATGACGCCGGGGAAAAACTCATTGGTGAGCCCGAGCTTCCACGACCAGATCGTCCCGCTCGTGTTATAATCGGACGCGCGCACCGCGCCGTTCAGTTCGAGCTTGTGGAGTAGCGGCGCATCCTTGATGACCGGCACGACGATTTCGGCGAAGGCTTCCTTGATGTTGTACTTGCCGCTGAAGCCGCTGAAATAGAAGGTGCTGAAGGCTTGGGCGGCGTCGAGTTCGCCCACCTTGGCAGATGTCGACACATTGCGGCCTTCGGCGCCGATCGCGATTGACACCGGGCCGGCCGGCAGGTCGAAAGGCTCGCCGCGCAGGGACACGCCATAGGTATCAAGCTTGTCGAGCACATTGGATCTCGGCGTGCCCGTTACATAGTCGATCGCCGCCTGGCTCGGAGCCCCTTGGCCGAAGAGGTTGATCGGTACGCAGCCGCTGTTCGGATTGGTCAGCGTCACCCGGCAGATCGGGTCATCGGTCACCGGGTCGTTCACCGAGTCGACCGCGTTCGCGAAGTTCTGGGTAATCAGGAAGCCCGGGGTGCGCAGCTTGTTGCGATATTCGCCATGGCTGTAATAGAGGCTGTAACGCCAGCGGCCATCGCCGAAGCTGCCGTCGAGCGCGATCGAGCCCTGGATATTGCGCCGGTCGATGTCGACGTCGGCGAAGGACAGATCATCGTTGAACCGCGAAAGCGTGAAGCTTGTCTGGCCCGCGCCCGCCAAGGCATCTCTCGCGTCGTCATTCAGGAAAGCATTGTCCGACCGGATCGTGATATTGTCGGTGTGGCTACCGAACCAGACATAGCGATTATAATAGCGCGAGTAGCGCAGATCGGCGCTGAGCTTGAGGGTGTCGGTCAGTTCGTAGGATGCCTTCGCCATCACCGCGTAGCGCCGCTGCGGCGTGATCAACACGCTGATGTCGTCGTTGGACGCGCCTTCGCCGCCAATCATGTTGGAGCCGACGATCGTGCCGAGGTTCGGGGTGCGCAAGCTTCCGTCGGGGTTGAAACCGAAGCCTTTTAGAACTCCGGAGGTGATGAACCCGCCTCGCAGCCTCGTCGCGTGGCCGACATCGGGAGTCAATGTGTTGTTGACGTTAGCGAAGCGGCCCGTGTTCTCGCGCGCGGTTTTCGGGCGAATACCATCATTGTCGAGATACTCGCCGCCAATCACGAAATGGCCGCGGCCGCCGGCAAAGTCGGTACCGAACTTGCCCTCGAAACGGATTTGCCGGGCGTCGCCGCGCGACGAGATTCCCGCCTCTGCCCCGAGCTGGATGCCTTCATAGTCGCCGTCGCTGATCATGTTCACCACGCCGGCGACCGCATCCGAACCCCAGGCCGCAGAGGCACCGCCGGTCACGATATCCACGCTTTTGACCATAATCGACGGCACGGTGTTGAGGTCGTCGCTGACGAGCCGGCGGCCGTCGAGAAGGATCAGCGACCGCCTGTCGCCAAGGCCGCGGATGTTGATCGGAAAACGGCCGGCTTCGGTGTTCGTGCTCGAAGTTTGCGGCGACGTCGCCGCCTTGAACTGCGGCAGGTCGGCGAGCGCTGCGCCGATATTCGTCCGGGTGACGATCTGCAGATCCTCCTGCGTCAGGCGCAGCAGCGGCGTCGGAGACTCGAAGCCGGGCCGGTCGATGCGGCTGCCCGTGACGACGATATCGCCTACGCCTTCCGACGCTTGCGGCAACGCGGCATCGTCCGCCTCCGCGCTCGTCGTCGATTGCGCTGCAGCTTCTCCTGGTGCGGCAACAAAGACGAGAGCGGCCGAACAACCAGCGAGCCATCGCGCCTTGGACGCGGCACCCGACTTACTCTGCAACATAATATTCCCCTTCCCGATGGACGTTATCGGCTCTGCGATCCCTGTGGTGCTCGCACGGCTCCCGACTCCGGTGGTTCAATATACAAAAATTGCAGCGACTGGCAATCAGAGTATACATAATTTTCAAAATTGTCATATTTCGTATACATAGAAGAGGGTTTCATCGGCCGCCAGTCATCATTTTGAAAGCTTCCATGTATACAAGGTGCGTGAATTTTCGCGGTTGCACGCACAGAATCTTGCCGCTCGCTCAAAAGATTGTACAATCTGGGGTAGAAAAAAGGGGAGGGCGGATGACGAACGCACATGCAGAAGAGCCATTGCTCTCGGAGCGAATTCGGCGCTCGCTGGCGGACGAAATCGCGTCTGGCGCCCTGAGCCCGGGGACCGCGCTCGACGAGCAGCAGGTCGCCCAGCGCTTCGGGACGTCGCGCACACCCGCCCGCGAAGCTCTGCGACAACTGGCGATGGACGAGCTGGTTGAGGTTCGTCCGCGTCGCGGCGCTGTCGTTGCTGAACTCTCGGTCGAGCGGCTCATCGACATGTTCGAAATGTCCGCCGAGATGGAGGCCCTGTGCGTCCGCCTGGCCAGCTATCGCATGCACCCCCTCGAACGCGTTCGGCTTGCCCGTCTGCACGAGAGTTCCGCAGCGCTCGTGGAGGCGGGCGATGTCGAAGCCTATGCCGCCTTCAATCTCGCCTTTCATGAAGCGATATACAGCGCGACGCACAATTCCTATATCGCCGAGCAGGCGCTGGCGCTGCGCAATCGCATGGCCGGTTTCCGGCGCGCGCAGATGTTCGAGCCCGAGCGTTTTCGGCGGTCGTTCGAAGAACATCGTGACATCGTCGATGCGGTGATGCGCGGCGACGGCGAGGAAGCCGCGCGGCGTATGCGCGCGCACCTCATAAAGGCGGCGGGCGCGCTCGAGCGCCATGTCGCATCCCTCAAGGTCGATACCAGGAATGAGGGGGCTAAATCCTCGTCATCGGCAGGCGCAAAGGATTAAGCGCTACCCGCCCCACATGTGAAGGCCGGGGGTGGCTCAGCCGTTCCGGACGGTCGTCAGACCGGCGGTCGCTCGTGGGAGACTGGGCTGGCGCGTTGGAGCATGCCGTACAGATCACGCGGTTCGTCGGGGTCGGCTAGAAGGTCGAGTTCGTGAAAATAATCGGTGCCTTGCAGCTTCGCATGGACAAAGCGGAGGGCCGAGAAATCCTCGATCGCGAAGCCGACGCTATCGAACAGGGTGATCTGCCGCGCGTCGGTTCGGCCCGCGGCATCGCCGCGAACCACCCGGAAAAATTCCGTCACAGGATAATCCTCCAGCATCTGCTGGATCTCGCCTTCGATGCGCGTCTGCGGCTCGAATTCGACGAAGGTCGCGGCGCGCGACAATATGTCCTTGTGCAATTCGGTCTTGCCGGGACAATCACCCCCAATCGCGTTGATATGGATACCTTGACCGACCATATTATCGCTCAAAATCGTCGCATATGCCTTGTCCGCGGTGCAGGTCGTCACGATTTGCGCGCCTTCGATCGCCTCTTCCGCGCTCGTGCAAGAAATGACGCGAAGGCCGCTATCCGCAAGATTGCGCGCCGCTTTCCGCGTTGCCTGAGGGTCGATGTCATAGAGCCTTACCTCTGTAATCCCGATCACCGCCTTCATCGCCAGCGCCTGGAACTCGGCCTGCGCTCCGTTCCCGATCATCGCCATGACCTGTGATCCGGAGGGCGCAAGGTAGCGGGCGACCATCGCCGACGTGGCGGCCGTTCGAAGCGCTGTCAGCAATGTCATCTCCGAAAGCATGACCGGATAACCCGTATCGACCCGGGCGAGGAGGCCCAGCGCCGCGACCGTCTGATACCCTTTGGCCGTGTTGCTTGGGTGGCCATTTACATATTTGAAGCTGTAGGTTTCCCCGTCCGAGGTCGGCATCAGCTCGATCACGCCCTCGCGCGAATGCGAGGCAAGGCGCGGCGCCTTTTCGAAGATCTCCCAGCGGCGGTAATCCTCTTCGATCGCGCCGGCCAGACCCACAAGGAAGGCCTCGATTCCGTGGTGATGCACCAGTCGCATCATATTCTCGACGCTGACGAAAGGGACATAGGCGAGCGTTGAAGCGGCAGGTGGCATTGAGGGTCTCCTTGCTGTTGCGAGCAAGCCTAGCCGCCTGTCCTGTTTGGTAAAATCGCAGTTTTGGCTAAAAATATGGTCAAAACCATGATCATTGTGCAAGGCGGTTGTACAAATCGCTATTTGGAAGCGGGAATTGCCATGCAGAACGTGAAATTCATTCCGGACGAGCTTGACCGGCGCATCATCGCGCATCTGCGCGCAGATGGCCGCGCACCGCTTGCCAAGCTTGCCGACGCGCTCGGCGTCGCCCGCGGCACGGTTCAAAATCGTCTCGATCGTCTGCTCGAGACGGGGACCTTGTTGGGTTTCACGGTTCGCGTTCGCGAAGACTATGAAGATCGCTCGATCCGTGCGGTGATGTTGATCGAAGTGACGGGCAAATCGACGACGCAGGTCATTCAGCGGCTTCGGGGCATCGCCGAAATCGAAGCGCTGCATACGACCAACGGCAGCTGGGACCTCGTCGCCGATATTCAGGTTTCGAGCCTCGCCGACTTCGACCGCATCCTGCGCGAAGTTCGAACGATCGACGGCGTCGAAAACAGCGAGACGAGCTTGCTGTTGAGCAGCGTCTAGCGGCTGCGGCTAGACGCTGCGGTGTCTCGTGGTCAGTCCGCTTTCGCAGGCAGCCGTTCTTGGTTGAATCGCTCCATCCATTGGACCGTCTCAGCATCGGGCAGGCTTTCGAGAATCGTGGACAGCACCTCGGGCTGCTCGTCCTGCCCAAGCTTGAACCTGGCCGACACGCTGGTCACCCGCGCCCGGAATCCGACAATTTGCTCCAGCATCTCGTGATAGCGCCGGCCGAGCTCGTCTTTGGTCCAGGGCTCGGCGCGTCCGGCTTCCATGGCGTCGATCAAAATGTTCAGCGATGTTCCGGTGAAGCTTTCGCCAAACGCGACCTCCGCTCTGATCCGCGCCTGCGCAAAATTCCAAGTCGGCGCCCAGTCGCGTTTCCCGGCATGCTGGGGGCTGACATAGGCATCGGGGCCCTTGAAAAGGAACGTGGCTTGCGGTCGGCGTTTCAGCAAGGCGTGGAGCGGATTGGAGCGCATCATATGCCCGATCAGTTCGACGGGCATCCCATCTCCGTCATAGCGCCCTACCAGCGGCAACAGGCTGGCTTCGATCCCATCGCCGCCCGCAGCGCAGACCCAGGCCAGCGGGTAAGCCTCGATCAGCGCACGCACGTCGCCCGCCTCGAAACGCTCGAACATCGACATATCATCCTCCGGATGGGGGTTCAGGCCAAAAAGACAAATATGAACCAGGCGACGAGGGGGCCGAGCAGCGCGATGAGGGCGCTGTAACCCAGAAGCTGGCGGACCAGTCGTTCGCGCAGCGCCACGTCCGCATTGGCAACGACGAGGGCGCCGTTTGTCGAAAAGGGCGATGTGTCGACAATTGTCGTCGAGATCGCGATCGCGGCCACCGTGCCGATCGCGCTCACATCGTGATGGTCGAGGAACGGCACCGCAAGCGGCACGACGATGCCCAGCAGCGCGGTCGACGATGCAAATGCCGACACGATGCCGCCGAGATAGCAGAGCAGCAGGACCGCGAGCAGCGGCGAGCCAATACCCGCTATGAGTTCACCCGCCGCGCTGACCGTACCGACGCGCTGGAGGAGCGCGACATAGGTTACGACACCGGCGATCAAGAGGACGGTGGGCCAAGCCACGCGATCGATCGCGCCCTTTTGCGAGCAAGGCGCGGCAACGGCGAGCAGCGCGGCCGCGACCATGCTGGCGACGCCGATGTCGACTTTGAATACGATGGTCGCGATCGCCATGGCGGCGAGCGACAGCAGCGTCAGCAGCCGTTCGCGCGCCATCTCCGGTGACACACTCTCGGGCACATGAGGGGCTTCGGGAACGTCGCGAAGCAGGCGCAGGCCGCCCAGGGTGAGAAAAAGCAGGATCGCGACAGCGAGATTGAAAAACAGGCTCGCTAAAAACAGCGTGAGAGGCTCGGGCGCGACGCCGTTGATCGCAACGACGCCGTTCGTAATCCCGCCGTAAACCGAGGTTGGCGAAAAGGCCCCGGCCTGCGCACCGTGGATCGTCATCAGGCCCATCATCAAGGGACTGATCTGATGCCGGGCGGCGAAGCGAAGCGCGACGGGCGCTACGATCGCAACAGCGGCTGGACCAAGCGCGCCGAACGAGGTCAGCAGCGCCGACGCAATGAACACCACCCAGGGCATCGCAACCGCGCGGTGCCCGAAAAGCCGCGTCAGACCGTGGACGACCCATTCGATCGCGCCATTGCGTTCGGCGATCGCGAACACAAATGTCACCCCGACCAGGATGACGACCAGATCGCCGGGGAAGCCGGCGAGAATCTCTTTCGCCGAAATATCGACGAGGGTCGTGCCGACGAGAAACGCAGCCGCGAGCGCCAGGAGCCCCATGTTGACGGGCCTTATCGTCGCGACGAGGAACACAAGCGCGAGCGTTCCGATCAATATCAGGTGGTCCAACTCAGTCTCCCATCGGCAGCGTCTTGCACGCTCGTTACATTTTTACCGTGACCGGGACAGGCGCCGCGACAAGGCGGGCGCCGCGCGGGCGCACCGCAGCGGCCAGCTTCAGGGCGACTCGCGCCAACGCTGTCCGTGTGAGCTTGATCAGTGCCATGAACCTCTCCCGGGCAACTTTGCGTTGCCATATCGCTCGTATACACATATTTCCATTATTGCCTATATGGTATACAACTAAGGCCGTTACGCAGTATCTCGTATCACGCTTGGAAGAATGATGGATCGCTCCTCCTTATCGGACCTCCTGCAGAAATTCTCGCGTCAGGGCCGCGATCTCGTACGGCGACATTTGCCCTTCGCTGCGAGCGGCGCCGGTGCGGCACGGCCCCGCGCCGAAATGATGACCGATATGGCGCGCGACCTGATTTCGAATCGGGGTGAAGCTTCGGGGGTTGCGATCGCGGCCGATCTGCTCCGGCTGTATGAGACCGCCGGCGAAGGCGATCGGACCGCGTTCTTCGCCGCCCTGGCGGCAGACTTCAACCCGGACCGGTCAAGACTCGTCGCCGCGTGGAGCAGGTTCGAGACCGACGGATGGAGCGCCTATCCCGAGCTTGCGCGTGCGATCGAGGCGCCGCGGCAGGAACTCTTCCGCCGCCTCAATCTGGCGCCCGGGGGCACCGCTGCGCTCGTGCGAATGCGCGAACAGCTGCTCGGCATGCGCGAGGTGCCGGGCGTTGCGCTCGTCGAAGCGGATCTCGCGCATCTGCTTCAGTCTTGGTTCAACCGCGGTTTTCTCTCGATGCAGGCGATCAACTGGTCTTCGCCGGCCAGGTTGCTCGAGCGCGTCATCGGCTATGAGGCCGTCCACCATATTCGCGACTGGACGGATTTGCGCAGCCGGCTCGATCCGCCCGATCGGCGCTGTTTTGCTTTCTTTCATCCGGCCATGCCCGACGATCCGCTGATCTTCGTCGAAGTCGCGCTCACCAACGCGGTCCCCGCAAGCATTCAGGAATTGCTCGCACCGGACCGTGTGCCCCTGGCTTCCGAAGACTTCACAACCGCCGCCTTCTATTCGATCAGCAACTGCCAGCCCGGGCTGAAAGGTATTTCGTTCGGGCATTTTCTGATCAAGCAGGTCGCCACCGATTTGCAGCGTGACATCCCCGGTTTGAAGCAATTCGTCACCCTCTCGCCCGTTCCCGGGTTCATGCGCTGGCTGCGCACCGATGACCCACAATTGGCTGAGTTGGCGGAGACCGAGGCGGCATCGCACCGCGACAGACTTCTGGCGCGTGCGCTTGACTATTTCCTCGAGGTCAAGGACGCGAAGGGCCGGCCGATCGATCCCGTAGCCCGGTTCCACCTCGGCAACGGAGCGCGGCTCGAGCAGCTGAACTGGATGGGCAACAGTTCGGGGAAAGGGCTTCGCGAGAGTGCGGGTATGATGGTCAATTATCTCTACGACCTCCCCGCAGTCGAGGAACTGCACGAGCGGTTCGCCAATCGCGGCGCGATCCCGATCGGCAAACCTGTCCGCCAGTTGATGACGAAACTAGAGTCCCACAGCAAGTCGATGGAATTCCAAGGATGAGCAATCTTTACAGCCGTCTCGCAGCAGATTTTTCGGCAAATCTCGATCGGGTGTTTGCGTGGCTACCCGACGGCCGCGTGCTGCAATATGCCGACGTCGAAGCTCAGTCGGCGCGCTACGCCCATATGCTTCGCGACCTTGGCGTCGGGGTCGGCGACCGTGTCGCGGTGCAGGTCGAGAAGAGCGCCGAGATGCTGATGCTCTATCTTGGCTGCTTGCGCGCAGGCGCGGTTTTCCTGCCGCTTAACCCCGCCTATACGATCGGCGAGCTCGAATATTTCATCGGCGACGCCGAGCCGAGCCTGTTCGTTGCCGACCCGGCGGTGGCCGAAAAGATCGGCGCGATGCGGAGTGCGGCCGGCCTGGTCAGGGTCGAGACGCTGGGGGCGGAAGGCGAGGGCACGCTCGCCGCACTGGCGCATCAGGCGCCGCCCCGCTTTGATACGGTCCCGAGGGACGAGGACGATCTCGCAGCCATTCTTTACACATCGGGAACGACGGGCCGCTCGAAGGGCGCGATGCTGAGCCATGGCAACCTTGCATCGAACGCCTATACGCTTCGCGACCTTTGGCAGTTCACGGCCGACGATGTGCTGCTTCACGCTCTGCCGATATTCCACACCCACGGCCTGTTCGTGGCGACCAACGTCACCTTGGCATCCGGTGGCGCGATGATCTTCCTTCCGCGGTTTGAAACCGAGGCGGTTGTGGCGGCGCTTCCGCGCGCCACGGTCATGATGGGCGTGCCGACATTCTATATCCGGTTGCTCGGCGAGGCCGGGTTCGACCGCGATCTGGTCGCCCATATGCGATTGTTCGTCTCTGGGTCCGCGCCATTGGCGCCCGATGTGCACCGCGAATTCGAGGCGCGTACCGGCCATGCGATTCTCGAGCGCTACGGCATGACCGAGACCAATATGAATACCTCCAACCCCTATGATGGCGACCGCATACCGGGTACCGTCGGGATGCCGTTGCCGGGCGTAGAAATCCGGATCGCGGATCCCGCGACCGGCCGTCCGCTCCCGCAAGGCGATGTGGGCGTCATCGAAATTCGAGGGCCCAACGTATTCAAGGGCTATTGGCGCCAGCCCGAGAAAACGGCCGCAGAGTTTCGCGACGGCTATTTCATCTCGGGAGATCTGGGCCGCTGTGATCGACGAGGTTATGTGTCCATCGTTGGCAGGCAGAAGGATCTCATCATCGCGGGCGGTTTTAACGTCTATCCTGCCGAGGTGGAAGAGGCGATCGGCGAGCTCGATGCAGTCCGGGAAGTGGCGGTGATCGGCATTCCGCACCCGGATCTGGGTGAGGCCGTCGTGGCTGTGGTGGTGCCTCGCGAGCAGGGGTTTGCCGATCCTGCAACCATCGCCAGTGCCCTTGTCGATAAACTGGCGCGATTCAAGCAACCTCGAAAAGTCCTGTTCACAAATCAACTTCCCAAAAATGCCATGGGGAAGGTGCAAAAGGCCGAATTACGAGAGCGTCACTCGGCGCTTTTCGCGACGGGCTAAGCCGGGGCGCCATCCTCAAGAACAATGTCCGCTTCTTTCAATCCTGACCTCAAAGCCGCCTGACCGCAATCGGCCATCAGCACCGATTCCAATATCGCCCAGATATAGCGCTTGGCCTTAATGCGAAGCGCGACTCTTTTCCGCGCCCGGAGTCCGACCCGCAACCACCCCGCATTATTTCGGGTTGCGGCAGGTGAATAATCTGCGGAGAAGCGTATGCGAAGGAGGGAGCGGGGATGACGGTGCAACACAATGTTTTGATCGTCGACGATCACCGCATCACCCAAAGCGGTCTGCGGTTCCTTTTTGGTTCGCTCGATCGCTTCGTTGTTGTTGACGCGCTTGATTGCGGCGCGATGGTCAATGCTTTCTTACAGTCGCAACCGGTCGACTTGGTAATCCTCGATCTCAACCTGCCCGATGTCCGGGGTATAAATGTTCTGGCCGAGATCGTCGGATCGCGCGACATGACGGTTATCATCCTGACTGGTGAAACGAACGTGGCCGAGATTCACTCGGCGCTCAAGCTGGGCGCCCGTGCTGTCGTGAGCAAATCGGACCCGCTCGATCACATTGTCGCCGCCTGCGACGCAGCGCTGGCGGGCGAGGTCTATATTTCGCCGCATATCGAAGAAGCGCTCGGCAAGTTTCAGCAATCCCCGGTTGCGTTGTCCTCGCGGCAGATGGCCATCCTCCACTATCTGGCGCAGGGTGAGACAAACAAGGAGATCGCCTATCGCCTTGCGATCGCACCGCCGACCGTGTCGTTCCATATTGCCGAACTACGACGCAAACTCGACGTTCCGCACAACCGCAGGATTGTGGAGCGCGCGAATGAGTTAAATCTTCTTTGAGGCGTCGACCAACAGGGGATGGCGGGAAAACTCCCCGCAAACAGGTTTGATTGCAACCATCGTGACAAGTTGGCTGAGACGGCCGCGTGTGATTGTGCTGTCATCATAGGTCGCGGCAAGAACACGCTTCGATCCATTGTCAGCTTCGGTCAATCCTCTGTCGAAATCGCTGCGCTGGTCGAAATCGAGAACCGTCCATTGAGGCAGGATCTCTTGCAACTCTATTGTCGATACCGGAGTGACGGCAGTGAAGGCTGCGGGCAGGGTAATCCGGACTGTAGTACCGTCCCTTGTCGATGAACAAATTTCCAGTGTCCCGCACAGCATCTCGACGATGCGCTTTGCCGATCCGAAGCCGGAGCCGGTTCCCTCTGTGGTTTCGTTTCCCCGAATGCGCGTCACGCCTTCTTCGGTCAGGGCGGCCATAACTTCCGCGGACATCCCGCTGCCGGTGTCGCTAATTGTGATGGTGACACGGCCATCTTCGAGCACGAGGGCGATGTGTGCTCCGCCAGTCTTGGTATATTGATAGCTGTTGCTCACCAGATTGGCGAGCGCGCGCATCAACAGCGGTTTGTCGGAAATGATCATGACGTCGTCCGCGACGCTCATCTTGAGGGACAGCTTTTTGTTCGCGAAGGGCGTCTTGAACATCATCGTCAGCGGCTCGATCAGTGCTTTGCCGCGAAACGCGCTGAGTGCGACGAATTCGGTATCGCCCGCGGCGATATTCGCGCCGGAAATGGTCGTCGTCACGATTTCGTTCAGATAGTCGGCGGAGCTTTCGAGCATCCCGATCAGCGCCGGATCGTCGCCCGGCTTTCCCCGACGCTTTAGAACCGCAACCGCACTCTTGAGTGCAAGGATGACCTGCCGGCTGTCGTGGCCGGACGCGTGAAGCAGCGCGTTCTGACTGTGCACGGTTTCGAGCGCGTAGGCCTTTTCTTCAGCCAGCCGCTTTGCCCGTTCGCTGATTTCGAGGCGTTCGCCAAGCGACTGCGCATAATTGGCGTCGGCGACGAGCTTCTCCCGTTGTATCTTCTTGAGGTTCAGTCCGAGCGCCAGCGTTACCATGATCGATTCGAACAGCCCGACAGGCCCGGAGAGGTGCCAATTGATCGGCAGCCAGCTGAATATGCCCATCGATGCTACCGCGGCATAGACGATGAAGAGGGCGAGGCTCGCCCAACCCACAAAGAGCGGCCAGAGCTGGGAGCCAAGCTGCTTCATGGCCGCGTAGCCCACAAACGGCAGGAATAATGCCACCGCCACCGCGGCGATCCATCCGGACAGATGGAGAAAAAAGCGAAAATCGGCGGGGTAGAGTGACAGGCCGGGCTGGACCAGCATGACGGCGATGGCGAAAAGAATGAGCGCTTTCAGCGTCATGTCGCTCTTGGGAAAATTGTCCGCGGTCTTCACGAAGCTACGGCAGAACTGAGCCATTGCAGCCGCAAATCCGCATTTGAAGAACTCTTCGACGGCGACGCCGGTCAGCGGCTTGTCGTACAGAAAGAAGATGGTGATGTAGCCTTCGGAGTGGATCGTGTTCAGAGCAAAGAAAGCTTCGGCAACCGCTAACCAGAGAAATTCCCTGAACCCCGTTATGGAGAAGAACAGGAAGTTGAGGAGCAGCAGCGTCAGTGCGCCGACCACGACGCCCGACACCATCGATATGTTTGCTCGCCGATCCTTGAAAAAAGTCCCATAGGTCTCGATGCGGAGAGGCATATAGGTCGAGTTTTCGGAAACAAATTCGATAACGACCAGCTTTTCCTGGCGCGGTGCAAGCACAAGCTCGGAGCTGAAAGCCTGGTAGGTCCCGAGATTTTGCCGCGCGACCTGCGGATCGGTAGCATCGACGATCAGGGAGAGCGCGTTCGCTCCGGCTTCGTACAGCCGGAAATGCTTGAGCGAGCCGCGGCCGGTCGTGAGAATCCAGCTACCTTGTTCATCGCTCGCATTGCGAACCTTCAGGAGGACTACGGTCCGGGTTCCCGGTGGTCCGAAGTGGATCGTCGATCCCTTGATAGGCTGAAGCGGGCCGCTGAGAATGGCCTCGAGTTGCGGCGTTCTTGGAACGCCAGGCCGCTTGGCGAAACGGATGAACGAAGCGAGTGCGGGTGCATCTTCTCCCACCCGCAGGTCGAGCATCGGCAATTTTTCAGAATTCGCGCGCGCCGGGTGAGCGGTCAGCAGGCATAAGAGGCCAAGGATCGCGTAAAATATCTTCATCATTACCCCCGCCGCCGGGCGGGGATCGAACGTCCATTTTGCGACCAACAGGCGCACGCATTCGTTCGCCTGAAACAAGTCCAACCCACCCCCCGGTGATCTACCACCCGTAGCGGCCGGGCGCCTCGGTGCAAGCGCCGCGGCAACGGTCCGTCGCAAATTCACCCTAAATAACATTGGGTAGACGCACCGCCGTCCCCGCCACTAGTCATCGCACGCAAAGCCGATGGGTATTCTTTGCCCGAACGGCTGGGGGCGCAAAGTTTCGAGGCGGGGCGGATGAGCCGGAGAGCGCAAAACGCTCTCCGGCAAGTCCCTTGCCTTGCCTGCAACGTCAATGGGGGACTCCGGAATATGTCACGAATCTCGAAATCTCGCCTGCTCGCCACCAGTGCGATTGTCGGCCTTGCGATCGGCCATCTGGCGCCCGCCGCCGCCCAAAATGCGTTCGGCGTTCACAACGATCAGCCCGAGCGGCTGGAGATCGAGGTCGATGTTGGGGAGAGCATTGAGGGCGAGCTCATCGGAGTTTACGCCGACAATGGTCCGGTCACTGTCGGCAACGCCGGTGTCATTCGCGGCAACGGCATCGACGTCGGCGGCATCGACGGCCGGCCGAGCGGCGGCATCGTGATTGCGCAGCCGAATTCGATCGTCACCAACGCGGGCCAGATCAGCGGCGCAGCGAACGGCGTCGTCACCTCCTATTTTTTCAGTGAGGACGCAAACGGCGACGATCTACCCCCCGCGCCGCTCGCAGCGAATACTCAGGTTTCGAACAGCGGTATGATCCGCGGCGAAGCAGGATCAGGCGTCGCCCTCGTCGGCGGTGGCAGCGTCACCAACGGTGGCACGATTTCGGGGGCCAGCGGGGCGCCCGGTAGCATGATCAACGGCACCGGCGTATCGATCTCGGAATTCCCCGGCGCGGCTGCCGGGAACATCACCGGCGTGGGCTCGATCACCAACAATGACGGCGGCGTGATCGAAGGTCAGATGTTCGGCGCGGTGCTGCAGGGCGGCGGCACCATCAATAATATGGGCACGATCCGCAGCACCGGTAATCCGAACCCCGGGAACCCGAACGTCAGCCCGTTCGGGCTCATTCTCGGCGCAACCGCCGAGCAGACGGGCCGCGCCGCGACGGTCGTGAACACCGGCAACATATCGGGGTTTCTCGGGGTTCTGGCAGGCGGTGCACTCGAGAGCGCGACAATCAATAACGATGGAACCATCAGTGCGACCGCGATCGCCATCATCGGCCAGTCCACCGGCAACCTGACCGTCAATAATTTCGAGAATGGCGAAATTCTTGCAAATGCGACGGCGATCGCGTCGAACGCCGGCACGCTGACCGTCGATAACAAGGGCTTCATCTTCAGCGCCGGTCAGAATGCGATCAACATCACGACCGCCGACGCCGTGATCAAAAATAGCCAAGGGATTGTCGGAGCGCTGTCGGGAATCACGACGGCCGTGTTTCAGAATGCCGAGGGGACGCAGGCGCGCGCGCGGAACACCGCGGTCACGAATTCGGGCACGATCGAAGGCCGGGCCGGCAGCGGCGTTTCGCTCGCGGGCGGCGGATCGGTCGTGAACAGCGGTGTGATCCGCGGACTGAACGGCAATAATGGATCGGGCGTCGGTGTCGCCCTGTCCGAGTTTTCCCAATCCATCGCGACCGACGTTACCGGTATCGGCACGGTGGCCAATGCCCCCGGCGGCCTGATCGAAGGCCAGATGTTTGGCGTCGTCGTCCAGGGCGGTGGGACTATCGATAATGAAGGTACCATTCGCAGTACCGGGACTTTCAACCCCGCCAATCCGAATGTCAGCCCGTTCGGCGTCATTCTTGGCGCGACTCCAGACCAGACCGGCCGCATCGGCACGCTCAACAACAGCGGTACCGTTCAGGGTTTCTTGGGGGTCCTTGCCGGGGGCGTGCTCAGCAGTGCCGTAATTGAAAACGAGGGTCTCATCAGCGGCCAAGCGGCGGCCATCATCGGTCAGTCGACCGGCGCCCTTACCATCAACAACCATGGCGATGGAGAAATCATCGCCAACGGTACCGCGATCCGTTCCAACGAGGGTTCGCTGGCCATCGATAACGCAGGTTTGATCAGCGCTGGCGCCCAGGATGCGATTGTCATTACGACGGCGGATGCGGTGATCGTCAACAGCGGTCGGATCATCGGCGGCCAATATGGGATCGTCACGACGCCGATGGCGGATGGGACGGGCCGCGCAATCAATACCTCGATTACCAACAATGGCGAGATCATCGGCCTCAATAACGATGGCATTCGTCTTGCCGGTGGCGGCAGCGTTATCAACAGCGGCTTCATCGTGGGCGTCAATGCAGGTGCGCAGGGCACAGACGGTATCTCGATGTTTGCCCATGTGGATCAGTCCAACGAAGACTATTCGGCCCACGTAACGAACGATGCGAACGGCCGCATCGAGGGCCAGCGGTTCGGAATCATCCTGTCGGGCGGCGGTGAGGTCGTGAACGCAGGTGAAGTCGAGGGCGTCAATGGCGGTGTCTATATCCAGGGAACTGCCCTCAATACCGACCCTGGCGAGGACCGCAGTGGATTGACGGCCAAGGTCGTGAACACTGGCGACATTCGCGGCACCGGCAATCTCGGCGGCAGCGGCGGCGACGGCTATGGGGTCGGCTTCGGCAGCGATATGTCGAGCGCGACGCTCGAGAACAGCGGCACGATCCACAGCGATTTTGGCGCCGGTGTTTCGCAGGGATCGCGCGCCGACGTGACGATCACCAATGCCGAGGGGGGCACGATCACCGGCGGCACGTCAGGCATCTATTCCTTTGCGACGGGTACTCTTGTCGTGAACAACGCCGGTGTGATCCGCGGCGAGGGCAGTTACGACGGGTTCGACGCCGCGCCCGACGCCGGCATCACGATCACCACCGCGTCGTCGAGCGTGACTAACAGCGGGTCGGTCTCGGGTGCGGGTGCCGGTATTACGACCGCCTATCAGTTCGACGAGGATATCGGCGATATCGTCGGCATCGCGATCGGCACGCAGGTGACGAACAG
Source organism: Sphingopyxis sp. (assembly GCF_036402335.1). Taxonomy (GTDB): domain Bacteria; phylum Pseudomonadota; class Alphaproteobacteria; order Sphingomonadales; family Sphingomonadaceae; genus Sphingopyxis. The sequence continues at coordinate 18,104 of NZ_DASWTD010000264.1, forward strand.
CGGCACGATCCGCGGCGAATCGAACGACGGCGTCCGCTTGATCGGCGGCGGCAACGTGACCAACAGCGGCACGATCCGCGGCGAGGGCAGCGCGCTGGCCGACGGCATTTCGATCTATCCCTATGACGGTCAGTCGCTGGCGAACTATGTCGGAACCGTCGCGAACAGTGCCACCGGCGACATCAGCGGTACGCGTTTCGGGGTCATCATGTCGGCGGGCGGCACGCTCGACAACGCCGGCACGATCACCGGCGAGGGGCCGGGCGGGGTTCTTATCCAGCGCGGAGCAGGGTTGGTCCAGGAAACCGGCTTTGATGGCACGCTGATTAACAGCGGGACGATTACGGGCAGCAACGGTTATGGCGCGGTCGTCCTCGTTACCGACACCGCAGCGATCACCAATAGCGGAACCATCGCTGGCGCAACATCGGGCGCCGTGATCGAAGGGCTTCAAGTCTCGCAGGATATCGCGCAGACCGGCACGATCACCAATAGCGGCACGATCACCGGAAGCGGGACCTTTGGCGCTGCGGTTGCGGGCTTCCTCGATAGTGCCGAAGTAAACAATAGCGGCTCGATCTCTGGTGCAACCGACGGCGTCATCCTCGGTAATTTCGGGACCGCAATGCTCGTTAACACCGGCGCAATCACGGGCGGCGGTCGGGGAGTATGGGGCGATGACAGCGGTGCGGTCATCCTCGACAACGCAGGGACGATCACCGGTTCAAGCGGGATCGCTGTCCAGCTCGGCAGTTTCGACGATCGTGTCACTTTGCGAACCGGTAGCGTAATGTCCGGCGCCGTTGACGCAGGGGGCGGCAACGACAGCCTGACGCTCGATGGGGACGTCCTTGAACTGACCGAGGCGCAGCAGCTCACCGAAGCGACCGGGTTTGAGACACTCGACGTTGCGGCAGGCTATTGGTCGACGGCAGGCGTGGTCGGCGCATTCGATCGCGTTTCGATCGCCAACGGTGCGTCGCTGCAGGTCAATGAAATTGATCTGGGCGCGGGCGATACTTCGTCGCCGATCCTGACCCCATCGGTTCGGACTGACGGCCTGCTCGTCTTGAACTTCGGTACCGACGATGTCGTGTCCGATCTGGCCGACCTGACCATCGACGGGACGGGGCAGTTGCAGCTCATCGGCGACGCCGTGTTTACCGTAGACACCGCCAACATCGCCCACACTGGTGGAACGATCATCTCCAATGGCGGCCTTGTTCTGACCGGTCTGCTCCAGGGTGATGTGAAGACCGAAGGGACCGGCTTCTTCGAGCTGGGCGCCGGCGGAACCGAGGGCAGCTTTGCGGGCAATATCGTCAACGATGGGCGCTTCGTCTTCAATCGTTCGGACGATTATGATTTCCTCGGCGCCTTCTCGGGCAGCGGCACCCTCGACAAGATGGGCGACGGCGCGCTGACCTTCATGGGTGACTATGCCTTCCAAGGGGTGACGAACATCCTTGGGGGCTCGGTACGCATCGGCGGCACGATCGATCCGGGCACCGAATTCGACCTAGGCGACGGCGGCACGCTCGACATCACGGGCAAGGACCAAACGATCGGCGGCCTCGAAGGCGATGCGGGTTCGAACGTCGTGATCGGCGACAGCCAGCTCACCGTCGATCAATCTGGCAACACTGCTTTCGGTGGCGATATCTCGGGCACGGGCAGCCTGGTGAAAGAGGGCGCCGGCACGCTCAACCTCACCGGAAACAGCAGCTATACCGGCCCGACATCGGTCAACGGCGGCACGCTCGCGGTAAATGGTTCGATCGCCTCGCCGGTAACCGTCAACGGCGGCGGAACGCTCGGCGGCAACGGCGCCGTGGGATCGACGACAGTCGCCAGCGGCGGGACGATTGCCCCGGGCAACTCGATTGGCCAGCTGACCGTGAATGGCGACCTCGCCTTCGCTGCAGGCTCGGTCTACGAAGTCGAGGTTAACGCAGCGGGCGCCGCAGATCGCCTCGATGCGACGGGTGCTGTGACGATCGCCAGCACGGCGAGCGTGGCGGTCTTGGCCGAGGACGGCAACTATAACCCGCGCACCGACTATGTAATTCTGACAGGCGGTGCGGGAATCACCGGGACGTTCGGTTCGGTGACGACCGACCTCGCCTTCCTCGATCCGCTTCTGCGCTACAGCACCAACTCGGTGACGCTGTCGCTCTATCGCAACGATATCGATTTCGCCGACATCGCATTGGGCTTCAATCAGGCGAGCGTGGCGACCGCGGTTCAGGCGCTTGGCGTCGATAACCCGCTCTACGAAGCGGTGCTGGTCCAGAATGTGGCAACCGCACAGGCGAGCTTTGGCGACCTGTCGGGCGAAATTCTGGCCAGCACGATCAGCGGTCTGACCGATGACAGTCGTCATCTGCGCAATGCCTTGATTGGGATGAAGGCTCCCGAAGAGGGTGGTGCGTTCGTTTGGGGCTCGGCCTTTGGCGGCTGGGGAGAATTTGACGCGGCGCGCGGGAATTTCGCGATGGACACCGATCACAAGGGTTTGGTTGCGGGCGTCGGCGTTGGCGGTAACGGCTTCGCTGCAGCGCTTTCGGCGGGTATCGGCGGGTCCGACTTCCGCTTCGGCGGGCGCAGCGACCATGCAGACGTGGAAAGCAAATATATCGCGGCCCATGCCACTTATGGCGCGGAAGTCGGTCTACGCGGTGCCATCGGTGTCAGCTACGCCTGGCACGACATCGATACTAGCCGCGCGATCAGCGTTGCGCCGCTGGCTCAAACGCTTTCGTCGAAGCGCGACGCTGATACGCTGCAGATCTTTGGCGAAATCGCTTATGACATCGTCACGGGCAACTTGGCGATCACACCCTTTGCCCGACTGGCGCATGTCGATACCGGTAGCGATGCTTTCGCTGAAACCGGCGGCAACGCGGCGCTGACCGTCGCGAAGGGAGGTCAGAAGACCACCTTCGTCAGTCTTGGCGGGCGTGCGCAGTTCAACGCCGGTCAGCTAAGCTTCCAGCCTTATGTGTCGGCTGCCTGGAACCGAGCGTTCAACGACCGCGCCGCACCGATTGCATCGCGGTTCACGGCCGGTGGACCTATGTTCGGCATCCTTGGCACGGCTATCCCGAAGAACTCGGCCGAAGTCGAAGCCGGATTTGAATATACCACGGGCTCGCTCCATCTCGGCGCTGCTTACACCGGCACGCTGGCATCGGATCGCAACTCCCATGGTGCAAGGGTAACTGCGCGTATCGCCTTCTGATTAGCGACCCATCGGAAGGGCGAAACGCTCGGTATGAGGTCGAGGTGACTTCGGTCACCTCGACCTCATTTCTTTTTGCATTATTTGGTCGCGCCGCTGGGAGCAATTTGCGAACGACTGCTTTCGGACATCATCTCCTGAAAGCGGTCAGGCCGCAACCGGCCAGAGTTGGCGGTTTCGGTCACTGTCGGGACAACGCCTCCGATGGCCAGAATGGGGTGGGAAGCAGCCATGCCCCCATTCGTCGTCGCGCCCCGGATCCGGGATTCGGTCGACACGAGGACCGCGTGGTCATTTCCAAAGTTCAGGAAAGGTCAGCCTTGTGCGCGTCCCGGTCTGGACCTTGCGGCAAGCCGGGCAGCGACCGTTTTATCCACCAGATCAAAGAGCCGGATGAAGGCTGACACAGCCCGATAATGTAGGAAAGGCCTATTTGAAGGCGATGTCGGTTGCGGGGTGGTGAGCGGACGTTCTCTTCTTTCGTCATTCCCGCGAAAGCGGGAACCCAGAGCGCGCGTCAGCTAACTCCACACTGGGTTCCCGCTTTCCCGGGCACACCATTGTTATAATTCACTGGAGCTAGCCATTTGAAGCCCTTCGAAGGAAAGAAAGGGCGGTTTTGGCTCAACTAAAGTCGTTGTCGACCGCCAAATAGTGGCCATACCAGCCGCCGGGGCAATAGAACCCTGCCTGTTTGGAGACCGCACTATGATTTCAATCAGATCTCCAAGCGATGCGGACTCGGGCGGCGCGTCTCTGCCGTCTACGTGACGGGAGCCCAAAGCCGCGCGAAGGCCGTTCTTTGCCTCCAGGTCAGAATTAGGAACCAGATCGGCCAGACGCTTCCCCAAAAGAGCTTCCCCGTTAGGAACCAGTGAAAGCAGGCGATCACGACAACCGAGGGGCCGAGCAGGATCAGCCCTAGGGGCGCGCTCCTTTGAAACAACAGCGCGGCGCCGCCGGTCAGCATCGTGCCGATGATGAGCGGATTCATGAAACCCGTTCTGTCCAGCGCCAAGGCGAAGTCGCTGGCCGCCGCGACCGTCTCGGGCGGATTGCGTCCGCCGAACTCGATCAGTACCATCAGCGGGGCGTAGAGAAAGAACAGTCCGAACAATATCCGCGCGCCGGACCATCCAATGTTCGCGAACTTCATTGGCATAATCCTCCTTCCGGCCGAGCCGATATCCGGCGAGATGCCTTCTGCTGCAACGGCTCAGTCATTCCTGCCTGCTGCCCACATTTCCTCCACTATAGCGCGCAGCGCTTTCGGAAGCTGTCGATTACCTCCCCAGAAGATGAGATGCTCTCTGCGGGGCGACCGGCGGGACAGGCTGCACGTCATGTTCGACGGTTCGCCACGCGGCATGCTATCGAACCTTGCCGTGTCCAGCATAGCGTGCCAGCGCCTGACCTGCTCTAGCGGGATCGTCGTTCGTTTCAGGATATGCGGCTCCCCCGGACGCTCCCGACCGACGTGCAATAGGGCGCCGTCCGCTTGCGCAATCAGGCCGCCGCCATCTCCTGTCGCGCCGCCGCCGCAATAGAGCGTGATCGAACCCGTCTGCGAGCCTGCATCAGATGGGGTAGCGACGGCAATCGCGACGGCTATCGCCATCGGAATGACGGCTCTCGTCCGCTTCCGCGTGGTGATTGCAGGCAGCAGCTTGCCGGTTTCCAGCATCTCCGGGCTTTCTAGCGGCGGACGATCAGCGCGGCCTGATCGATGTAGAGATCGAGGCGGTTCGGGTCGCGCGCTCGCTCGATGAGAAAAGTAACGCCGGGCCGGGCACTCATGATCGACCGCCCCACCATCTTGAGATCGACCTCGACGACAGGAATCCGATCGTAATCGCTACTGATGCGAACACGGTTCGGTGTGACGCGCGCGATGGTGATGGTGACACCGGAACGCGACGAGCCGCGGACATCGGCAGTCACGTCGCCTTGCCATTTACCCGAAACAATCGTCGCGAGATCGGTCAATCGTCCGACTGGCGCCGTGCGCTTTTGGGCGCTTGTCGCAGCGAGTGGCATTGCGGCGATCAGCAGGGTAAGCGCGAAACTACGGATCATGGGTGAGCTCCGGTCAGTGTCGGCGTTAGATATAAATTGATGCAGTCAATGCTCGGTCCCGGTCCCTCCCGGGACGCACGCAAGCCGCTCAGAAGCCGATAGCCATACCGACGCGGCCACCGGTTGATCCCTTGACGGTCGATCCGGCGAACCCGCCAGAAAAATACACGCGCGGCGCTGCCCTGACCGCTACCGTGCCCGAGAAACCTTGCTCGCCACGATAAGTGGCGAGATTGAACGAGAGGGAGACCGTGCTGTCTGGGACAATCATCGTTCCGCCCAGCGCCATCGCGGCCGCAATGCCGCCATTGGCGTGACGGAAACGCCGGTCGGTGGACTCCGAGAGGACGTCGATGCGCGTGTCAACCTGCATCAAACGACCGTCGATGGCGGCGAAGGCAGAGCCTGCGTTGTTGTAGCTTTGGCCTCCTATCGAGTATTTGGGCGCAGACACGCTACCGGTCGCGGTATCATAGACGGAACCGCCGCCGAGCGCTGTCGCCGTGGAAGCGCCGAGAGCGTCTGAACGCGTGATGGCTGCGTCAGCGGTAGTTTGCGCCATCGAGATCGCCGCGTCCTGCCGAACATTGTCTGTCCGGATCGCTGCGAGCTCGCCATCTTGGCGTGCGTTGTCGGCCACTGCCACGTCTGCGGTCGCCTGCGCGGCCGCAGCGTTGGCGATCGCTGCATTAGCCGTGACTTGCGCAGTAGCGGCATCATCAATCCCTTGCGTCGCAGCCATCAGCGCAGAATTAGCGGTGAGTTGTGCTGCATCGGCACGCACGAGTGCCAGCTCGGCGGTATCTTGCGCCGCGGCAGCAAAAATTTGTGCCGCTTCGGCAGTGTTTTGGGCCCGGTTCGCAGCGAGCCGGGCATCGTCGGCCGTTTCTGTCACGCTGAAAAGTTGCCCGCCGTTGACGGCGTCAGTGCTTGTTGCACTGACGACGCCGGGTGCGACGTTAACAATTCTGCGCCGATTAGCGCTGGAGCCGACCGAGAATGTATTGGCCTCATTGGCTGTCGATCCAGCACCAATGGCGACGGAAAAGTTTCCACCAACTTGGGCATTATAGCCGATCGCGATTGAGTTCGAACCACCAGCTCCGACTTGGTAGCCAATACCGATTTTGAATTGACCGTCGCCTACAGCGGTAGCGCCATCGCCTATTGCTATGTTGGAACTGCTGGAACCCCAGGCACGCGCGCCCCGGCCCAAAGCCGTGTTTGTGCTGTAGTCACCGGTTGCGATTGTGTCATAACCTATCGCGGTATTTCCATGTAATCCCAGACCGAGCACTTGATCGTTTACGCCGTTGGCAAAAGCAAAGGCGCCGATCGCGGTATGGCCCTGTCCATCGCCCGCCGACGAATTTTCGCCGATCGCTGTGTTGTCGGAACCAAAGCGCG
>NZ_DASWTD010000265.1:0-11628 GCF_036402335.1 Sphingopyxis sp.
GCAGCAGGCGTACGGGACAGGTGAGGGGGATTTCGGCATCGAGCAGCCGGTTTGCCTCGCCCGACTGAAAGAAACCCCGCGTCGTGACATAGGGCTGGTCGCTGTACGGCGTTTCCTCGACCAGCGCGCCCTGGGCGAGGATGATCGCTTTCTCGGCGTCGCTGAAACCCCAGTCGGTGAAATCGGGGGCGGCGGCGATGCCGACGAGCCCCGCGATGCGGGCCGGTCCGTCGCGCTGGGCCAGCGCGAGCGCGGTGAGCAGCATGAGCCATCCGCCCATCGACGACCCGACGATGACGACCGGTCCCTGGACTTTCGCGTCGATCAGGTCGAGCACATCGCCGCGCCAGTCGAGCAGATTCTGGTCGGCGAACAGGCCGTCGGAGAGCCCGCAACCCGCATAATCGAGCAGCAGGCATGCGTGCCCCTCGGCTGCCGCCCAGTCGAACAATGCGGTCGCCTTGCCGCCCGCCATGTCGGACATATAGCCGGGCAGGAAGACGATGGCCGGACCCGCGCCCGGCGTGTGCCGAAAGGCGAGTCGCGGGCGACCCGAACGGTCGAGATAATCGGGGACGCCGGGGTCAGTCATTCTCTAATTCCGCTCGTGTCGAGCGAAGTCGAGACACCCATCGAGATAGCGCCAAGCCGCGGGCATCTCGACTTCGCTCGATGCGAACGGGGTATATTGTGCGGGGACGAAACGCACCGGGATCAGATGACCCAGTCGATCGTGCTCATCTGCATCACGGCCTGCCCCTTGGCGCGCCGCTGTTCGACCATGATATGGTTGAGCCGCTTGATCGTGTCGCTGCCGGTGGTGATGCACCACCCTGGAACGACCGCGTGAACGAGCGCGCAGAGGCCGCCATAGATCATCGTCACGCCGAATTTCGACGCGACGCCGAAATGCTCGATGTAATTCTCGTCGACGCTCTTCGGGTGGTCGACGAACAGGCGCTTGAGCGACTTGATCATGGGGGGAGGGCTCCTTTCCGGCTGCCGCGGCCGTAGCGGGAGATGGTATCTCCCGCAAGGCTTGGCCGCCGGCGCGCCGTTATTTCGCGAGAAATGCGTCGACCGCCCGTGCGAATATTTCGGGTTGGTCGAGCATGATGAAGTGACGGCTGCCGGGCACCATCTGCGCGCCGAATTGCGGAGTGCCGGCATATTGCGGTTCGAACGCCGCTTTGGCGCGCTCGGGCGGCATCGCGCTGTCATCCTGCGCATAAAGCAATGTCACGGGCGCCTTCACCTTCGGCAACTCGCCGCGCATGTCGGTTGTCATCACATCGTACAGGGTCTGCGCGGTGACCCTCGGATCGGCGCTACGCATCCACCCGGCGATCGCGATGCGGCCGGACGGCGTATTCGACATGCCGCCAACCATCCCCGCCGACCCCGGATCGGTCACGGGCCCTTCGGGCTTTGGCTGACCATATTGTGCGCGCAGCATCGCCGCCATCGCCTCGGCTTGCGGGCGGATGGCGTCGACGCTCGCTGTGCCGAAGATCGTGCCGATGAAGGGCACCGCGTCGACGATCATCAGCCTGCCGACGCGGTCGGGCGCCTCGGCAGCGACCATCAATCCGGTCAGGCCGCCCATCGAATGGCCGATGATCGCGGGCGCGGGCTTGTCCTGTCCGACGATGCAGTCCTCGATAAAGCCGCGCACATCCTCGACCACCGTCGGGAGCACCGGCCCTTCGGCATTGGGGCCGGCGGCGTCGCCGAAGCCGCGGATCTGGACGATGTGCAGGCGATACTTTGCCTTCAGCCGCGCCGCTGTCGGCTCCCATACCGCGCGCGGCGTCGACAGGCCCGGGATCAGGATGAGGTCGGGACCCTGTCCTTCGTTCAAAATGGTCACGGCGGTGCCGAGCGTCAGGTCGGCCGAACAGGCGCCTTCGGTGCGCGGCGCCTCGGCCGCATCGGCGCGGCCGGCGACAAGGGCGACGATCAGGATGAAGATGGCGGCAACGGAGATGCGTTTTTTCATGGCGATTCAATCTTTCAGGAAAATCGCCTCGATCGGCATGCCGAACAGGTCGGCGATGCGAAAGGCGAGGGGGAGCGAGGGGTCATATTTGCCGGTCTCGATCGCATTGACCGACTGGCGCGACACTTCGAGCCGTTCGGCCAGATCCTGCTGGCTCCAGTCGCGTTCGGCGCGAAGGACCTTCAGCCGGTTCTTCATGTCCGGTCCGCGCGCCGTTCGGCCGACGTCATCATCATCTGGCCCAGCCCCAGACCGATCGCCCAGACCGGCACCACCCACCAGGCGGGTACATGCGGGGCGACGCCGAACGTTTCCAGAAAGCCCCACAGCGTTCCGACCAGAAGGACGAGTGCGAGGCCGATCAGCGCGGCGCTGGTCTGGCGATATCGCAGATATTCATCCTCTTCCTCGACCACATAACGGGCCAGCGTCCATACGAAGAAGATCATCGGCACCGACGGCAGGATCGCGATCCCCCACAGCAGGGTGCCTTGCGGGTCGAGATAGTTGCGAACGGTCATCGCTGTCCCCAGGCACAAGACATAGCTGATGGACCAGATCAGCATGCGCCGATTGTATCGCCGCGTCGCCGGCGACAACGCTCCCGCCGCGGCTTGCCGATTGTTCGCCGCCTTCGTCAACGGGAAGAGAAGCAGTGCCGCCGCCGCAACAAACGGCAATGATCGCCAGCCGCCCAACAGTCCACGATGCTCAAAATAGGCGATGACGCCCAGCGCCGCCGCGAACGCCGCCGCCCATAAGCCCGGATGGCGGCCGGAGAAGCGGGTTCCGGGCGTCGAAACATCCTGCGTCATGTCAAACTTCCTTATCCGATAGACAAGCAAGCTTTACATATGATTAGGTTCAAAGTCAAGTCTCATTGACATAAAGACAAGCATCCCATCAGCATGAAATGCTCGGACCATCAACCGGCTCGGCCAGCCAATGCGCACGAGTGTCTCGTCGGGCCCGATTCGTTGGTCAGGTGGAGCTGTCACCCCTTGCCGTCCTCAAGCCGGCGATAGCGGCCATGGTCGCTGACGACCGACAGGCCGAGCCGTTCGTAAAAGGCGGTGCTGGCATCAAGATCGCTGCGTGGCAGGACCGCGGCGATATGGTGGCGGGGTGCATCGGTCATGCTGCCAGTTCATGCCCGCCGCCACGATGACGCCAGCGCCAGTTGAGGAGATGCGCGGCGGCAAGGGTGAGTGCGCCGACCGAAGTCAGCAGCCGGTCGGCGGCTTCGGGATAGGCGGCTGCGATCCATCCCTCGTGCGCCGACAGGCCAAGCATGAGCAGGGCCAGCCCCGAGACTGCGAGTATCGCTGGCGCCAAACGCCGATGCCGCCGCCAACCATCGCGCATCGCGATTGCCGCCGCAGGCAAGGCGAGTAGCAATATTGCCGCATGAACCCCCTCGGGCAGCGCGATCCAGCGGCTGAGCGCAGGCGCGAGCAGCAGAGCGAGCGGCAGCGCAAGGCAGTGGAGCAGGCAGGTGAAGGACAGGGCAATCCCCGTCAGGTCGGCAAGGCGCAGGCGCGCGGCAGGGAGGCACATGATCTGTCTTTCGCGGGAGGAGTTCGCACGTCAGATAATGATACATTGTATCATTGCAAGCCTTGTTGTGAATCGGCCCCTTGCCGCCCATATCGCATGCTGGCAAAGGGGCGCCGCACTTTTGCGCAAGAAAGGCCAGTTTTTCGATGTCCCAGATGATCCGCGTGACCCTTCCCGATGGCTCTGCCCGTGAAGTCGTTCGCGGCACTACCGCGGCACAGATCGCCGCCGACATCGGACCCGGCCTCGCCAAGGCCGCGCTCGCCGCGAAGATCGACGGCGAACTGCGCGACATCATGCGTCCGCTCGAGGAAGATACGAACCTGTCGCTGGTGACGAGCCGCGACGAGGCCGACGCGCTCGAACTCTTCCGCCACGACTATGCGCATGTGCTGGCCGAGGCGGTGCAGAAGCTGTTTCCGGGCACGCAAATCACCTTCGGCCCCTCGACGGGTGACGGCTTCTATTACGACTTCGCCCCGACCGCCGAGCATGGCCCGTTCCGCGACGACGAGCTGCCGCTGATCGAGGAGGAGATGCGCAAGATCATCGCCGCCGACCTCCCACTCACGCGTGAGGTTTGGGAGCGCGACAAGCTGATCGCCAAGTGGCAGGCCGAGGGCGAGACCTTCAAGGCAGAATGGGCGGCCGAACTGCCGCAGGGCGAAGAACTGACGGTTTACCGCTCGGGCGAAGGCTGGATGGACATGTGCCGCGGTCCGCACCTCGCCTCGACGGGCAAGCTCGACCCAGCGGCGTTCAAGCTGACGCGCGTGTCGGGCGCATACTGGCGCGGCGACCAGAAGAATGCGCAATTGAGCCGCATCTATGGCACCGGCTGGCTCAACAAGAAGCAGCTCAATGAGCATCTCGTCCGGCTGGAGGAAGCCGCGAAGCGCGACCATCGCAAGATCGGGCGCGAGATGGACCTGTTCCACCTGCAGGAAGAGGCGCATGGCAGCGTCTTCTGGCACCCGAAGGGTTACCGCATCTATCGCGAGCTCGAAGCCTATATGCGCCGCGCGATCGACGGCTCGGGCTATCAGGAGGTCAAGACCCCGCAGGTGATGGACGCGCGCCAGTGGGAGCAGTCGGGCCACTGGGGAAAATATCGCGCGAATATGTTCGTGATCCCCGACGAGGTGCCGAACATCGAGGACGAGGGCCCGATCGTCTCCGACGATGCCGAGTGGATGGCATTGAAGCCGATGAACTGTCCCGCGCACGTGCTGATCTTCCGCCAGGGCATGAAATCATACCGCGATCTGCCGCTGCGCATGGCCGAAATGGGCTGCTGCCACCGCAACGAGCCGCACGGCGCGCTCCACGGCATCATGCGCGTGCGCCAGTTTACGCAAGACGATGGCCATATCTTCTGCCGCGAGGACCAGATCGTCGAGGAAGTGCGCGATTTCTGCGCGCTGCTCGACCGCGTCTACAAGCAGCTCGGCTTCGAGAAATATGCGGTGAAGCTCGCGCTGCGCCCCGACATGCGCTTCGGCACCGAGGAAATGTGGGACAAGGCCGAGGCTGAGCTTCGCGAAGCCGTCGAACGCGCGGGCATGGCGAACGACGATTATGGCTGGGAAGAACTGCCGGGCGAGGGCGCCTTCTATGCCCCCAAGCTCGAATTCCACCTGACCGACGCGATCGGCCGGACGTGGCAGTGCGGGACGATCCAGTCCGACCGCGTGATGCCCGAGCGCCTCGATGCGAGCTATATCGGCGAGGATGGTGAGCGCCACCGCCCGGTGATGCTCCACCGCGCGATCCTCGGTACGTACGAGCGTTTCATCGGTATCCTGATCGAGCATTTCGCGGGCCGCTTCCCGACCTGGCTCGCGCCCGTGCAGGCGGTGGTCGCGACAATCGTGTCGGACGCCGACGCTTATGCCAGGGACGCGGTGGCGCAGCTCACCGCGGCGGGCATCCGCGCCGAAAGCGACGTGCGCAACGAGAAGATCAACTACAAGGTCCGCGAACACAGCCTTGCGAAAGTCCCCTACCTGCTGGTGGTCGGCAATCGCGAGGCCGAGGAAGGCACCGTCGCGATCCGCACGCTCGGACAGGATGGCCAGCGCATCATGCCGCTCGCCGAAGCGATCGCGATGCTGAAGGGTGAGGCGACCCCGCCCGACCTGCGCAGTTGATCGCGGCCGAGAAGCGTCGTCCGCGCCGTTGGCTGCGCTGGCTCTTGCTGCTGGCGTTTGCCGGCGCGGTGCTGCTCGCCAAGGGCTATTGGAACGCGACGCGCGACCCGGTGATCCGGACTGCGGCGATCGAGGTTGCCGATTGGCCGACCGGTCAGCCGCCGCTGAAGCTGTTGTTGCTGTCGGATATCCACGTCGCCGGCCCCGATATGCCGCCCGAACGGGTAAAGCGGATCGTCGGCGATCTCAACCGGCTGAAACCCGACCTCATGCTGGTCGCGGGGGATCTCGTCAGCGAAAAGGGCGTCACGACGCATATCTACAAGCCCGCGGAAGTCGTGGCGCCGCTCGCAGGGTTGCGCGCGCCGCTCGGCGTCGTCGTCGTGCCAGGCAACCATGACCACGCCTTCGAGCCCGATGCGCTGCGCGGCGAACTCGAACGGCGCGGCCTTCGCGTGCTGCAGAACGAGGCGGTGAAGCTGGGCCCGCTAGTTCTTGGCGGCGTCGACGATGATCACTCGGGGCATGCCGATGTCCCGGCAACGCTCGCCGCGATGGACCGGCTCGGCGCCGGCGTGCCGCTGATTCTGGCGCACAGTCCTGACATCGTTCCCGCGGTGAAGCGCCCTGTCGCCGCGATCCTTGCAGGGCATACCCATTGCGGCCAGATTCGCTTCCCGATCATCGGTGCGCCTACCTATGCATCGCGCTATGGCGACCGTTTTGCGTGCGGCGATATTCGCGACGGAGGCCAGCGCGTATTCGTCGGCGCCGGCCTCGGGACCAGCATGCTGCCGCTCCGTTTCAATACGCCGCCCGATGTGTGGCTGATCACGCTCGGGCCAGGAACCGCGGCGCAGTGAACGACTTGCCGCACCTCGTCGGCCTCGCGCCATGGACCTTCGCCGGTGCGGCGGCGATGACCTTTGGCGCGGCTTTCGTGCGCGGCCTTACCGGCTTCGGGATGGCAATCATCCTCGTACCGCTGCTCGGGCTGATCATGCCGCCGGGGGAGGCGGTCGTGCTCGGCATCCTGTTGCAATTGCTGATCGGCCCGGTCGGCTTCCGGCGTATCGCCGCCGGCGCCGACCGCCGCACCGCGTTCCCCATCGGCCTGCTCGCGATGCTTGCAACGCCGCTTGGTATGCTCGCCCTGAAGGCGGTGACGCCCGACGTTGCGCGGCTGCTGATCGCGATCATCGCCATCGCCGCCTTCCTGCTGATCCTGATGCCGCAGCATCCCGATGGCCACCGGCCGGGGCGCATGGCGATCGGTTTCACCGGGATATCCTCGGGCATCCTCACCGGCTTCGCCGCGATGCCCGGGCCCCCGGTCGTGCCTTTTTACCTTCGCCAGCGGATCACCCCCGATGTCGCGCGCGCGTCGATGATGCTTGTCTTTTTCGCGACCGCCATCGCCGGGACGCTCGCTTCGCTCTGGCTCGGCCTCGCGACGATGAAGCTCTTCATCCTGTCGCTGCTGCTCTTCGTCCCGATGGCGCTCGGCGACCATGTCGGCACGCGCCTGTTCGGCCGCGTGCCCGTGCCGGTGTGGCGCGGCATCGTCGCGGTCGTGCTCGGCGTCGCGGGGCTTTCGGCTCTTCTGCGATTGATGAACTGACCTCTTTCCCGTTCGCATCGAGCGAAGTCGAGATGCCCATCGTTAGCGCACGCCTTCTGGGTGTCTCGACTGCGCTCGACACGAACGGATGAGGGCTTAAAGGCTGCGCAGCGCCTGCGCGGGCTTCGCCGACAGCAAGGGCCAGCTTCCCGCAATCCCGATCAGGAACGACAGCCCCGCGCCGCCGAGCAGGGTCAGCCCGACGATCAGCGGGTCGGGCGCGAAATCGAACTCGAACAGCTGCGTCACGACATACCAGGCGCCCGCCAGCCCCAGCCCGAGCGCGAGTACCGCAAGAATGCCCGCGAGCACCGCATATTCCATGCCCTGCGCGCCCAAAATCTGGCCGCGCGTCGCACCGAGCAGCTTCAGGATCACGCTGTCGTAAACGCGCCGCTCGCGGCTCGCCGCGATCGCGCCGATCAGCACCGCGATGCCGGCAAGGATCGCGATGCTCGCCGCCGCCGCAATCGCCTGGCTCATCTGCGTCAGCAAAGTCGTGACCTGCGACACCACATCGCGCACCGCGATCAGCGACGCGGACGGAAAGGCGCGCGGGATGCTGCGCGACAGGGCGGCTTCGGCTTCGGGGCCAACCGCGACCGTCGCGACCATATTATGCGGCGCCGCGTCGAAGGTGCCCGGCGAGAAAACGAGCACATAGTTGAGCCCGAAATTGTCCCAGTTGACGGTGCGGAGCGAGGCGACCCTCGCCTGCACCTCGACCCCCAACACATTTACCGACAGCGTGTCGCCGAGCTTGAGCCCGAGCGACGCCGCGACCTCCTGCTCGACGCTGACCAGCGGCCGCCCCTTGTAATCGGCCGCCCACCACTGACCGCCGACGAGTTCGCTGCCGTTGGGTAATGTCGGGCTATAAGTCAGCCCGCGGTCGCCGCGCAGTACCCACGCCCCCTCGGGCAATTCGGCGAGCTCGTCGACGCGCTGCCCGGCAAATTCGGTGACGCTGCCGCGTAGGGCCGGGATCATGTTTATCTCGGCCTTAGGGTCGGCCTCCTTCACCATCGTCTGGAAGCGCGCGGTCTCTGTTCGCGGCACGTCGAGCACGAAGAAGCTCGGCGCGCGCTGCGGCACGGTCGAGCGGATTTCGGCGGTGATGCTTGTCTGGATCGCCGCGAGCGTCACGAACAGGGTAAGGCCGAGGCCGAGCGCCACAACCAGCGCGCCGGTCGCGGCGCCGGGGCGGTGGAGGTTTGCGAGCGCGAGGCGGAACAATGGGCGCCTCGGACGTGGCAGGCGGCTCGCGGTGCGCCGTACCAGCCAGCCCAGTCCGACAAGGATGAGCAGCAGTCCGATCGCGGCCCCGATGAACCCCAATGCGAACAAGGGTTCGCGCGCCGTACCGACCGCGAGCGCGATGATCGCGGCAAGCGCTGCCGCGACTGCAACAACCGTCTGCCGGTCGATCCGCGCCGCGCCGCTGACCGTCGCGCGGTAGAGTCCCGCGGCGGGAACGTGCCGCGTCGCCGCGAGCGGGGGCAGGGCAAAGGCGACGGCAATGAGCAGGCCGTAGGCCGCACTCACGCCAAGCGGTAGCGGATAGATGGAAACGCCCGGTTTGACCGGCAGCACATCGCCCGCAATCGCGCCGATGATTGCGGGCGCGAGCGCGCCGACGATCAGGCCCGCGACAATCGACACCGCCGCGACCGCAAGGATCTGCAGCCCGTAAATGCGCGCCACCGTGCCGCTGTCGGCGCCGAGCACCTTCAGCGTTGCGAGCCCCGGCCGCTTGCCCGCGAGATAGCTCGCGACGCCATTGCCGACGCCGATCCCGGCGATCACCAATGCGGCGAGGCCGACGAGCGACAAGAACTGTCCCATGCGCTCGATGAAGCGCCGCGTGCCCGGCGCACCGTTGCTGCTGTCGGTGATGTCCCAGCCGGCGTCGGGGAATTCGGCGGTCAGCGCCTTGCCGACTGCCTCGGGGTTTGCGCTTTCGGGCAGGCGGACGCGATATTTGCTCTCGTAAAGGCTGCCCGGCTGGATCAACTGCGTCGCGGGCAGGTCGGAAAGGCCGATGATTGCGACGGGTCCCAGTGTGAAGCCTTCGCCGAGCCTGTCGGGCTCCTCGGCAATGATGCCGTCGATCAGGAACGCCTTTTCGCCGAACTTTACCCGTTCTCCGATTTTCAGCTCGAGCCGCGAAGCGAGATCCTTGCCGATCCAGATATTGCCGGCCGGCGGCGGACCTTTGCGCGCGCCGCTTTCCAGCCGCATCGTGCCATAGAGCGGGTAGGCGCCATCGACCGCCTTCAATTCGGACAGCAAAGCCTCGCCGTCGGGATCGTTCGCCATCGCGCGCAGCCGCACCGTCGCCGACGGTGTGCCGACGCGGCGAAAACCCGCCATTTCCTCTGCCATGGCTTCGCGCTGCGGCAGGCTGAATTCGACATCGCCGCCAAGGATCGTCTGCCCGCGCACTTCGAGTTCGGAGGTAATGCCGCGCGTCAGGCTGCCGATTGCCGCGAGCGTCGCGACGCCGAGGAAAAGGCAAACCGCGAGGAGGCGCAGGCCGCGAATACGCGTCGCAAGGTCGCGGCGCGCGATCCGCCAGAGCGTGACAAGCGGCAGCATTAGATCCTCCCTGTCGCGGAGCGATGGGGAGGGGGACCGTCGCCGCAGGCGATGGTGGAGGGGCCGCGACGCCAGCGCCATTGCCCCTCCGTCAGCGGCTGCGCCGCTGCCACCTCCCCATGGCTGCGCCACAGGGAGGATGGGCTCGCCACGCTCACGCCGCCCGCTCCTCGATCCGCCCATCGTGCATCACCACAACCCGGTCGCAATGCTCGGCGAGTTCGGGGTCGTGGGTGATGATGAGCAACGTCGCGCCCAATGCGGCGCGGCGCGCGAAGATCAGTTCGATGATCGCCTGTCCGGTCGCGGTGTCGAGATTGCCCGTCGGCTCGTCGGCGAAGATGATCGCGGGCGAGCTTGCCATCGCGCGCGCGATCGCGACGCGCTGCTGCTCCCCGCCCGAAAGCTGTGCTGGGTAGTGCGTAAGCCGGTGCCCGAGCCCGACGGCTTCGAGTTCGGCGGCGGCGCGCCCGAACGGATCGGCAATTCCGGCGAGTTCGAGCGGGACCGCGACATTTTCCAGCGCAGTCATCGTCGGGAGCAGGTGGAAGGCTTGCAGAACGATGCCGATGCGCCCGCGCCGGGCTCGCGCCAGGTCGTCCTCGTCCATCGTCGCAAAATCGAGCCCCGCGACGCGGATGCTGCCGCCGTTGGCGCGTTCGAGCCCGGCGAGCACCGCCATCAGCGAACTTTTGCCCGATCCTGACGGTCCCAGCAGCGCGACCGAGGTGCCTGCGGAGACTTCCAGATCGACGCCGCGCAAAATTTCCACAGGGGCCTTGTCGCTTCCGAGCGTGAGCGTCACATTATGGGCGGCGATCGCCAGGTCTGGCGAAGGTCGAGGCGCGTCGGTCAAGAAGGGACCCTTTGAAATGAGAACGGCCGGATGGCGCTCTTTCCTGATATATGGTTGCGCGATTGCGCTTTGCCAACCGCTCGCCGCGTGCGGATCGGCGGAAAACCCGTCGGCTTCGACCAATGACAAGGCTGCTGAGAAAACGGCGCCGGCGATCCCCGCCGACGCACCGCTCGTGATCGCGTTCGGCGACAGCCTCTATGCCGGCTACCAGCTTGGCCCGAAGGAAGGGCTCGCACCGCAGTTGCAGGCGTCGCTTGCCGAGGACGGCGTCGTCGCGCGCGTCCGGAATGCCGGCGTCTCGGGCGATACGACTGCGGCCGGGCGCCAGCGGCTGACCTATGTACTCGACAATGCGAAGGCCAAACCCGCGCTGGTCGTGCTCGGGCTTGGTGGCAACGACATGCTGCGCGGCATCGGTCCCGACCAGACGCGCGCCAATCTCGACGCGATGCTCGCCGAGCTCAGGAAGCGCGAGATCCCCGTCCTGCTCACGGGTATGATGGCCGCGCCCAATCTCGGCGGCGACTATGCAAAGAAGTTCAACCCGATCTATCCTGAACTCGCGTCGAAATATGCGACCAGCTTTTATCCCTTCATCCTCGACAATGTCGTGACCGACAAATCGCTGATGCTTGGCGACAATATGCATCCCAATGCGAAGGGGGTGAAAGTCGTAGCCGAAGCACTGGCGCCGCTGGTTGAACAGGCACTGCCAAACGCGGGCTAGCTCCCCCGCGGACCGAACAATATGATGGCCGCGCCGCCAAGGCAGACCGCGGCGCCGATCAGGTCCCAGCGATCGGGCTTCGCGCCCTCGACCGCCCACAGCCAGATGAGCGCCGCG
>NZ_DASWTD010000266.1:0-7437 GCF_036402335.1 Sphingopyxis sp.
TAACCTTGCGCTTTTCCGCACTGGGCCCCGGCTTTCGCCGGGGTGCACAAAAGGGGCAGTTCCCCACCCCAAAGCGACCATTCGGACGCATCACCGGCTCCTTCTCAACGAACGGGCCTTTGCGCAAATCGGCCGCGCCCCTATATCGGTTCCATGACAAGCCCGACCGATCCCCGCCGCTTCCTCTACCGCGCCGACGCGCTCGACCCCGATCTGGCGCAGAAGCTCGCGCGCGAAGCCTTGGCAAAGGCCGACGATGGCGAGCTCTACCTGCAATATCGCGCGACCGAGAGCTTCGGCTTCGACGACGGGCGGCTCAAGACCGCCGACTATTCGACCGACGCCGGTTTCGGCCTGCGCGCCGTGTCGGGCGAGATGACCGGCTTCGCGCACGCGAGCGACATCAGCGCCGGCGCGATCCGCCGCGCCGCCAAGACGCTCGCGCTGCTCGACCCGTCGAATCAGGCGCACGCCGCGCCGCCGCCGCGCACCAACCGCCATCTCTATGACGAAGCGAACCCGCTCGACCTGATCCCCTTCGCCAAGAAGGTCGCGCTCTGCCAGGAAATCGACGCCGCCGCTCGGACACGCGATCCGCGCATCGTGCAGGTGTCGGTTGCGCTCGCGGGCAGCTGGTCGGTGGTCGAGATCGTCCGCGCCGACGGCTTCCTTGCGACCGACATCCGGCCGCTCGTCCGCCTCAACGTCTCGATCGTGGTCGAGGAGAACGGCCGCCGTGAAACCGGCTATTTCGGTCTCGGCGGGCGCTACATGTACGATCATCTGTTCGAACCCGCGCAGTGGAACCGCGCGATCGACGAGGCGCTGGCGCAGGCGCTCGTCAATCTGCGCGCAGTCGATGCTCCCGCGGGCGAGTTCACCGTCTTGCTCGGCCCGGGCTGGCCCGGCGTGCTGCTGCACGAAGCGGTCGGCCACGGGCTCGAAGGCGATTTCAACCGCAAGGGCACCAGCGCCTTTTCGGGCCGTATCGGCGAACGCGTCGCGGCGCCGGGCGTGACGGTGGTCGACGACGGCGCGATGGACAGCCCGGTCGGCGGCGGCCGCCGCGGCTCGCTCAGCATCGACGACGAAGGAACGCCGACCGGCGAGACGGTGCTGATCGACGACGGCATCCTCAAAGGCTATATGCAGGACCGCCTCAACGCCCGCCTGATGGGGGTCGAACCCACGGGCAACGGACGGCGTGAGAGTTTTGCGCATGCGCCGATGCCGCGCATGACCAACACCTTCATGAAGGGCGGCAACGACGATCCCGCCGAGCTTCTGTCGCGCGTCAAGAACGGCATCTTCGCCAAAAGCTTCGGCGGCGGACAGGTCGATATCGTGTCGGGCAAGTTCGTCTTCAGCTGCACCGAGGCGTACAAGATCGAGAATGGCAAGCTCGGCACACCGATCAAGGGCGCGACGCTGATCGGCGACGGGCCGAGCGTGCTCACCAAGGTCACCGGCATCGGCAATGACATGGCGATCGACGAAGGCATCGGCATCTGCGGCAAGGGTGGCCAGAGTGTGCCCGCCGGGGTCGGCCAGCCGACCCTGCTGGTGAGCGGGCTCACCGTGGGCGGCACGGCGTAACCTGACAATAATTTGTCATTGCGAGCGTTAGCGAAGCAATCCAGAGTGTGACAAGCCGCTCTGGATTGCTTCGCTAACGCTCGCAATGACGAAAGCCTGTGACAGCCATCACTTGGCGTTCGCTCCTCCCGCGCATATAGCTCACCCCACAAAAGAAGAATCGGGTCGCATCATCCGTGGGGGGATCCCCTGCAACAGGGAGGATATCATGCGTTCGAGTCTGCGTTTTGTTTCCGTGGCCGCTGTCGCCGCGATGCTCGCCGCCGTTCCCGGCTCGGCGCAAAAATCGACCGGCCCCAGGGAACGTTATGAAATGGACGTCGCGACGATGTCGGGCTTCGCCGCGATGGCCGGCGGCGGCAAGGGCGGCCTCGGCGGCGCGATGGGGATGATGTTCGGCGGCGACCCGTCGAGCAGGGTCGCGCACCAGCTTCTCCTTCGCCTCGGCTCGAACGATGCGCCAAGCGCGCCGCCGCCGAAGGGTGACCATTTCTTCCTGCCGCAGGCGAAGATGGGCAAGTCGGTCCCGCTGACCACGATCGAAGGGAAGGACGAGACCGGAACGACGCCGTTCGAACGCCCGAAGGGCCGCCTGCTGCTCTATTGGGGCTGCGGCGCGAAGGCGGGGCCCGGCCAACCGGTGGTGATCGATTTCGCGAAAGTGGCCGCGGGACAGGTCCCGCCGAATCTTTTCTCGAGCGCGGTGCCGGTGATCCGCGAAGTGAGCAAGGCGAACAGCCGCTCCTACATCGATTGGCCGAACAACAAGGGCGGCAAGCAGCCGGGCTCGGGATCGTCGCTGCTCGGCGCGCACCGCGTCGCGAGCAATATCGGCTCCGACATCAATTTCACCCTCGCACAGGATTATATGCCCGGTCTGTCGGCCTCGACCGCGCAGCAGGCCGACGGGTCGGTGATGATCCGCTGGAACCCCATCCAGCCCGCGACGGGCTATGTCGCCTGGACGATCGGCGGCATGGGCAATGGCGGCGGCAAGAACGACCTCGGCGACATCGTCTGGTGGACGAGCAGCGCGTCGAAGGAATTCGGCGGCGGCCTGTGGGACTGGTTGCCCCCGTCGGTGGTCGCGAACCTCGTGACGAAAAAGATCGTGATGCCGCCGTCTCAGACCAGCTGCCAGATCCCCGCCGAGGTCAAGAAGGCGTCGGGCGAGACGATGATCGGCAACCTCAACGCCTTTGGGCCCGAAGCGAATTTCTCCTATCCGCCGAAGCCCGCGGGCAATGCGGTGTGGAATATCGACTGGACCGCGAAGGTCCGCTTCCGCTCGCACACGATGCTGCTGGTCGGCGCCGATTTCGGTGGAATGGGCGGGGCATCGACCGGCGGTAGCACCCCGGCGGAACCTGCGAAAAAGAAGAAGTGCAAGGGCCCGCTCGGCATCCCGCTGCCCGACGGAGCGTGCTGAATCGACGACGAGTCAGCCCCTGTTCACGCAGGGCGGCCTAGAAAGGCGTCGGGTAGGGTATGTTAGACAGGAGTCGAATCATGCGTCTGATCCCGACGCTCTTCATTGCCGCGGCGCTCGTCGCCGTTCCCGCCGCCTCTTCGGCGCGCGAAAAGCTTGCACCCGAGGACCAGCTCGCGAAGCTTCTCAAGGACCGGGTTGCCGGCGAACCGCAGGATTGCATCACCTTGTCGAGCATCAACAGCTCGCAGGTCATCGACAAGACCGCGATCGTCTATCGCTCGGGTAGCACGCTGTGGGTCAATCGTCCCGAGGGCGGCGCTTCGTCGCTCGACGATGACGATATTCTCGTCACCAAGACGACCGGCAGCCAGCTGTGCAGCATCGACACCGTCGAGCTGCGCGACCGCACGAGCCGGATGTACAGCGGCTTCGTATCGCTCGGCAAATTCGTGCCATATCGGCGCGCGAAGGCCGAATAGCCTCGCCGGTGCGGCATGACGAACCAATCCGGCTTGCATAAACTGCTCCGGATTGCTTCGCTGCCGGCATGACCGACAATTCCGAATCCCCCGACATTTCTTCACCGCCCGCCGACTGGGCAGCGCAATTGCTCGCCTTCTGGTTCGATGCGCATGGCATGGACGACTGGTATGGCGGCGGCCCCGATTTCGACGAAGCGGTGCGCCAACTCGCGGGCGACTGGCACGAGGCGCTGCGTTCGCGTCCGGCGGAAAGTTTCCTGACCGATCCCGACACCGCGCTCGCCGCGACGATCCTGTTCGACCAGGTCCCGCGCAACATCTATCGCGACCACGCCGACGCCTTTGCGACCGACAGCCTTGCCCGCGCGATCGCCCGCGGCATCGTCGACCGCGGCTGGCAGGAAAACTGGCCCGACGAGCGCCGCCAGTTCGCGTGCCTGCCCTTCCAGCATAGCGAGGATATCGCCGATCAGCACGAATCGCTGCGCCTGTTCGGCCAGTTCGACGATCCGATGTTCCAGGATTATGCCAAGGCGCATTTCGACATCGTCGACCGCTTCGGCCGTTTCCCGCACCGCAACGCGGCGCTCGGCCGCGCCAGCCGCCCCGACGAGGAAGCGGCGATAGAAGAGGGCAAGCATTGGTGATAGGCAGGGCGCAACACGGAGAGCAGCCATGGCCGAATTCACCGATACGCTGACCGACAAGCATATCGCCTTCATCGAAAAGCAGCCGGTCTATTTTACCGCGACCGCGGCCGCCGACGCGCGCATCAATCTGTCGCCCAAAGGCTATGCCGACAGCTTCAAGATCCTGTCGGAGAGTCAGGTCGCCTATCTCGACCTTGGCGGGTCGGGCAACGAGACGCACGCGCATCTCGCCGCCGACGGCCGGATCACGATCATGTTCTGCGCTTTCGACCGCAGCGCGCTGATCCTGCGCATCTATGGCCGCGGCCGCCCGGTGCTGCCGCAGGACGCCGAATGGGACGCGCTCGCGGCGAACTTCACGCTGATCCCGGGCACGCGCCAGATCTTCGTGATCGACGTCGACAGCGTGCAGACGAGCTGCGGCTGGGGCGTACCGATGATGGAATTGCAGCACGAGCGCGACACGCTGCAGAAATATCATCGCCAGGCCGATCGCGAATTGTGGGTCGAAAAATTCAGGGAACGCGACCGGAGCATCGACGGCCTGCCGACGCGCCCGACCGACCGCTTCATCGCCGGCGACGCCTGATGCCGCTCGTCGAACTGGTGCGCCTGCCGAACGGTGCCGAAGCCGAATTGCTGCGCGGCCGGCTCGAAAGCGCCGGCGTCCATGCGGTCTGCTTCGACGCGGGCATGAACATCGCCGAAAGCGTCGGTTTGCTCATCCCCGTCCGCATCATGGTACTCGACGAGGACCTCGCCGAAGCGCAGGCGCTGATCGCCGAATTCGACGCGGGTTAGCAACCCAACCCCTTCCCCGTTCGTCCTGAGCTTGTCGAAGGACTTTTTTTCCTTGAAGAGAGAAGGACAGTGCTTCGACAAGCTCAGCACAAACGGATGTAAGGTCGGTCCCAAACCCTTCCATGATCAAGGTCGCCAGTTACAATATGCGCAAGGGCATCGGGCTCGACCGGCGCCGCGACCCCGGCCGGGTGCTGTCGGTGCTCGGCGAACTCGACGCCGACATCGTCGCACTGCAGGAGGCCGACCGCCGTTTCGGCACCCGCGCCAGCGCGATCCCGCCGCACATGTTCGAGGATCATAGCGACTATGTTCCCGTCGACCTGCTCAGCGGCCGCCCCTACGCGATCGGCTGGCACGGCAATGCGCTGCTCGTGCGCAAGGGCGCCGAGGTCGAGGAAAGCCATGCGCTTCATTTGCCGACGCTCGAACCGCGCGGCGCCGTCGCGGCGACGATCCGCATCGGCGACACAAGGCTTCGCGTCGTCGGCATGCACCTCGACATTTCAGGCCTCCGCCGCCGCCAGCAAGCGCGCGCGATCCTGAACCATGTCGCCGAAGGCGAGCCATTGCCGACGATCCTGATGGGCGACTGCAACGAGTGGCGGCCGCGCGGCGGCTGCCTCGCCGATTTCGGCGAGCGTCACCGGCTGGTCGACACCGGCCACAGCTTTCACAGTCGCCGCCCGGTCGCGAAGCTCGACCGCATTTTCGCGACTCCCGATCTCGAAGCGATCGATGCGGGCGTTCACCAGAGTACGCTCGCGGCGCGCGCGTCGGATCATTTGCCGATCTGGGCCCGGTTCAGGGCGATTTCAGGCAAAAGCTGATCTCCCTCCCGCAAGCGGGAGGGGAACAGCCTCTGCCCAAAATTTAGGCAAACTCGCAGGACGCCTGCCCAGCGAACGAACGATTGTTCGTCCTTCTCCTCCCAAACCGTCACAAAATGTTAACTTTCGCGCCGCCCGCGCAATCTGGCACAGCTGTTGCAGTGCAACATGGTGCCATTAGCAAAAGGGGGCGTCATGAAGCTGATCCTGGCCATCATCAAACCATTCAAGCTCGACGAGGTGCGCGAGGCGCTCACCGGACTCGGCATCGCCGGCATGACCGTGACCGAGGTCAAGGGCTTCGGCCGGCAAAAGGGGCAGACCGAAATCTACCGCGGCGCCGAATATGCCACCAACATGGTGCCGAAGGTCAAGATCGAGCTCGTCTGCGACGACGCGCTCGCTGCAAGGGTCGTCGAAACGCTCCAGCATACCGCCGGCACCGGCTCAATCGGCGACGGCAAGATTTTCGTGCTCGACGTCGGTCAGGCGGTGCGCATCCGCACCGGCGAGACCGGCGAGGCGGCACTGTAATGACGAAGGGGGAAAACATGACGTTCGCAAATAAATTTGCGGCGGGCGCCGGGGCCGTCGGCCTTTCGCTGTTCGCCGCACTGCCCGCCTGGGCGCAGGAAACCGCCGCGGCGGCACCCGAAGCCGTCGTTGACAAGGGCGATACCGCCTGGATGATGACCTCGACCGTGCTCGTGCTGCTGATGATCCTGCCGGGCCTCGCACTCTTCTACGGCGGCCTGACGCGCACCAAGAATATGCTGTCGACGATGACGCAGATCGGCGCCGCCGCCTGCCTCGCGATGATCATCTGGGTGATCTACGGCTACGGCCTCGCCTTCGGCCCCGAAGGCAATGCCTTCATCGCCTGGGGCAAGTTCTTCCTCGCCGGCGTCACGCCCGACAGCCTCGCCGACACGTTCAGCGACGGCTTCAAGCTGCCCGAATATGTGTTCATCAGCTTCCAGATGACCTTTGCCGCGATCACCCTCGCGCTGGTCCTCGGTTCGGTCGTCGAACGCATGAAATTCGCCGCGGTGATGGTGTTCGGCGCCGTCTGGCTGACGATCGTCTATTTCCCGATCGCGCACATGGTGTGGGCGGCGGGCGGCTTCCTGTTCGAAGGCGGCATGTTCGGCAGTTCGCTACCGGCAGCACTCGATTTCGCCGGCGGCACCGTCGTGCATATCAACGCGGGCGTCTCGGCGCTCGTCGCGGCGATCATCCTCGGCAAGCGCATCGGCTATCAGAAGGAAATCATGGCGCCGCATTCGCTGACCCTCACGATGGTCGGCACCGGCATGCTGTGGGTGGGCTGGTTCGGCTTCAACGCCGGCTCGGCGCTCGAAGCCAATGGCTCGGCGGCGCTCGCGATGATCAACACCTTTGTCGCCACCGCTTCCGCAGCCCTGTTCTGGATGCTCGCCGAAAAGCTCGCGGGTCACAAGCCCTCCGCACTCGGCTTCTGCTCGGGCATCATCGCCGGCCTCGTCGCGGTGACCCCGGCGGCAGGCAATTCGGGCCCCTTCGGCGCCATCGTCCTCGGCGCGGTCGCTTCGCTGATCGCCTTCTACGCAGTGACGGTGCTCAAGCCCAAGCTCGGCTATGACGACTCGCTCGACGCCTTCGGCATC